>CAZRFI010000085.1:0-3796 GCA_964598905.1 uncultured Candidatus Sericytochromatia bacterium
CATATACTCAATCACATGTTTATTGCTTTGAGAAAAAGGAGCCTCAATCACTTTTTGAAAAGATGTCTCTCCTCCTTTACTTTTTTTATCTATGTTGGCCCCATTTGAAATTAAGAAATCCAGTAATGTGATTCTTTTTTGGATCGTATCCTGTATCAATTTATTTTTAATTAAATAAATGTCTTTTTTATACCAAAATGAATCAATTTTTTCAAGTTCAGCACTGAATTCAGAAGATGAAAAATCAGCGGCTTCTTCCAAAACGGTGTAAATACTGTCTTCATCAAATATGCTAATATCGAGACCTTTTTGAATAAAATATTCAAGCATATTTAAATGACCAGCTTGGACCGCATTTACAAAGGCCATGGGTGAATGCTCATATTCTGCAGGTTTAATCTGAAGGGTTTCAAAAAAATCTTGTACCAACTCCAGTTCCCCTGTGTACACAGCCTTACTCAGGTAATATGCAGCCAGGCCATTCAGATTTGCACCGTGTTCTCTCAGATAACGGAGTATTTTAAGATTCCCTGGCCGAATGGCCCAGATTAACGGTGGCATTGTGTCTTCCCATGTGCCGAAATTGAACGGATACGATTTTGGGTTTAAGGCTTCGATATCTGCACCGGATTCTATCAGAAAGGCAACTGTCTCAAATTGTTTACAATGTGCAGCAGCTTTCAATGGGTTGGGTAAGCCAATATGGAGGTTCAGATCTGCTCCTTTTTGAAGTAAATCTTTGACCATTTGCAGCTTACCCAAACAGGCCGTAGCTATCAGTTTTTCCTGAGAATCTTTGCTGTATGGCAGTAAAAATTGCAAGATATCTAGATTGTCTGTCTTTACTGATGCTATCAAAGCTGTAACGTCATATTTTGATTTAAAGGAAGGGTCTGCCCCTGACGCGACTAGAAACTTAACTGCTTCAAAATGACCATAACGGACAGCCAAAATCAAAGGCGAATTCTCTTCTTTTTCCCCCACATAATTGGGATCTGCTCCGTGAGTAAGTAGGTATTTCAAAATATCTAAATTGCCAACTTTTGCAGCCTCAAACAAAGGAGAACTTTCAAATTCACCATGTTGACCAGATAGGGTATAAGCATTGGTATCTGCACCATTGTCTACCAAGAGCTTGACCAGCTCAAATTGTTGCGATTTGATTGCCTCTGACAACAAAGAATCATCTGAAAAATACTTTTTATTGACGTCAGCTCCATTTTCAATTAAATAGCGAGAAATTTCAAGATCCCGGTTACCTACAGCATATGCCAGTGGGACTCCAGCATTCCAGTTTCCATCAATTTTTGCTCCTTGCTTGATTAAGAATTTGACCTGTGCCAAATTTGGGGTTTTAATCGCTTGAACCAATGCTTTATCTAAATCAACATCTGCCCAACCTGGGAATGCCAAAAGAAGTCCCCCAAAACTGAGAAACAAAATCAACAGCCCATGTTTTAATCTCATCTGGTTCTCTCTTGCAGCTTAAAGGATTTTGGTGTTCATTGTTAAATTTTAGCCTAATAGCAGTTAATGTCATTAATGCTTTCACTTTAGCTTTTTCCAAAAAAGATTTCCTGCTGCAGCCTACTTTTAGGCTAATCCAGAACGCTTTTAAGTGCCAGAAGCCAATTGAAACGCAATGGATAGGTGAGTTAAGTTGTCTCTCACATAGACTTCTCTTGCTTGACCCAAATTTGGTTTTGTGATGTAATTACATTGTAATTACATTTTGGGGGTGAAACCATGGCTCAACTCATACGCATCGGCAACTCACAGGGACTGCGCATTCCCAAACCGCTGATTGAACAAGCCCAACTCGAAGGCCAAGAACTCAGCTTGGAAATCCGCGTCGGTGAAGGTCTCTTGATTAGACCCGTCAAAAAAGTTCGAGCGGGCTGGGCGGAGCAAGTTCAAGCTTTGCTTGACCAAAATGGCCCAGATTCCCCCGACTCAGATTGGTTGGACGCACCTCTCTCTACGGATTCTGGGGAGTGGGAATGACGGTACACAAACGCTTTCAGGTTTGGTTGGTGCAATTAGATCCAACCCAGGGTCGGGAGATCAGTAAAACCCGGCCTTGTGCCATCGTCTCTCCCGACGAATTACAAGCCCTTTCTACAGTGCTGGTTGCGCCGATGACCACACAGGGCTTTGACTTCCCCTGCCGCATCCGCTGTCGCTTTCAAAACAAGTCGGGTTTGATTCTGCTGGATCAGATTCGAGCGGTGGATAAAAGCCGCTTGGTTAAAAAACTGGGAACCCTGGGGCGGGATGTGCAGCAAGAGATCTGTGACTGTCTTCAGGAAATGTTTAAATTCTAAGCTGTTCACTTCCCCACTTGGGGGCAGACCACCGTCTGCTGATACGGATTTTCACTGTTCAGGCTCAACGCCGCTTGGGGGGTGCCGAGGGGTTGGCTTTGGCAGGCCTGCATGGTTTTCTTTTGGGTGTCGACCAAGTAATAGTTGACCGGTTCGGGTGGGGTGCGCTGAATGCCAAAGCCGTTGGTGCTCTGGCCAATGCCCACCAGCCATTGCTCGGGCTGCGCAGTGGGAAAGAGTTGGACGGGGGCATGGCTGAAACGCATCAAGCTGCTCTGCTGCTTGCTTTGCAGGTCCAAGACTTCCAAGCTCTGGCCGGAGAGAAAATAGAGTTTTTCTTTGAGGGGCACCAGTTTGTGTAGCCTTTGGGGAAAACGGTAAAACAAATTTACTGTCATACCCTGGGTGTCGAGGCTGTAAAGGACCTGGCCCTTGTCATCTGAGGCTGTGAACAAGAGCGTTTGGTCGTCTTGCCACCAGAGCTGATCGTCCAAAATTTCGTAGTCTTTTTGTACGTTGAGGGCAATGGGCAGGGTTTTGACGGTGCCTGTTTGTTTTGCATCGATGATGCTGATTTGAATGCCTTGGTATTGGTTAAAGGGCACCACTCTCTCGTCGATGCCTTGCCAGAGCGCAATTTTGCTGCGATTGGGAGATGTGACGGCTTCCATAATGCTCAGCTTGGCGGAAGAATCACTTGAATTGACTGGACTTGCGCTGGCCGTTGGCACAGTGCCTTGGCTATTCGGTGGCTGACAGGCCAGCAATAAACTCAGCGCATGTAAAACAAGTAGACTGGGAATCGCTTTCATTGTGCGTTCTTTTCCTTGTGTTTCAGGATTTTTCTGGGCATTCTGTTTGGGGCTGCTTGGGCATTATAACATTTGGCTTAAACCCCGGTTTTGCCCCCATTTTGAGGTAAAATACCAGCAGACCCTTCTGGGCACCATCTCAATGCAATCAGGGAGAAAGACCATGCCCCATGTTGATCAACACACCCAGGTGGTGGGCCTGCTCGGCTATCCGCTGCACCACAGTTTTTCTCCTTCGATGCACAATGCGGCCTTTGAGGCCTTGAAGCTGAACTATGTGTATATTCCACTGCCGGTGCCGCCGGGCCGCCTGAGTGAGGCGATTCAGGGCCTGCGTGCCCTCAATTTGATTGGTGCCAATGTAACCATTCCCCACAAAGAGGAGATCATCCCCTTTCTTGACTATGTGACCGAAGAAGCCCAATTGGCGGGGGCGGTTAATACCCTGTTTTGGACCGAAGACGGTTATCTCGTCGGCGACAATACCGATGTTGAGGGCTTTCGCCGGACCCTCAAGCAGTGGCAGATCGACCTCGAAGGCCGTACGGCAGCGATTATTGGTTCGGGTGGGGCTGCGCGGGCTGTGGCCGTGGCTTTGGCGCGCACGGGGGTCAAAGAGATCATCTTCTGGGCCCGGCGCTATGAAGCCGTGCAGCGTGT
>CAZRFI010000085.1:3896-9081 GCA_964598905.1 uncultured Candidatus Sericytochromatia bacterium
CAAGATCGTCTGGGGTTGCACTTGACTGATTCGGAAAAAATTTAACTTATTCACCATAAAAATTCTTTTTGCCGCGATTAATTTCCGGTAAAATATATATTATCCGCAGGAGTGGATCAAGGAGAGCCGTTTAACCGGATCAGACTTGGCTATTTCTGTCATTTCAAGGGACGCACTCAAAAAGGAGATGCAACCAATGCCCCAAGATATTATTTCATCTGTTGGAGATTCACGCCTGTTTCAGGAAATGTCCAATCAGGGCCACGAACAGGTGGTCCATTTCTACGATGAATCTGTTGGCCTCAAGGCCATTGTTGCCATTCACAGCACCGTGCTCGGTCCCGCTTTGGGTGGAACCCGCATGTGGCCCTACGAATCCGAAGCCGAAGCCCTCAAAGACGTTCTGCGCCTCTCACGCGGCATGACGTATAAAGCGGCGGTGGCAGGGCTCAATCTGGGTGGTGGCAAAGCGGTGATTATTGCCGACCCCAAAAAAGACAAAAGTGAAGCGCTTTTTAGAACCTTTGGGCGCTTTGTTGAAAGTCTCGGTGGCCGGTATATTACAGCCGAAGACGTGGGTATCAACGTCAACGATATGGAATATGTGCGCATGGAAACCCGCCACGTGACCGGCCTTTCTCGGGCCATGGGTGGCAGTGGAGACCCCTCCCCGATCACGGCCCAGGGTGTCTTTCAGGGCATGCGGGCCTGTGTCGAAGAACTCTATGGCAATGATTCGCTCAAAGGCAAGCGCGTGATGATTCAAGGGCTGGGCCATGTTGGCACAGCTTTGGCTGAATTGCTCTCGCAGGCCCAGGCTGAGTTGGTTTTGACCGACTTGGATATGGGCTATGCCGAAGAAGTGGCTGCGCGTTTTAAAGGCCAAGCGATTGAGCCGGGTGATGTCTTTAAGATTGAAGGGGATATTTACTCCCCGGCTGCGTTGGGGGGCACGATCAACGACCGCTCCCTGAGCCATTTTGGTTACAAAATTGTGGCCGGTTCGGCCAATAACCAGCTCGAAGACGAGATTCGCCATGGCATTGCGCTCAAAGACAAAGGCATTCTCTATGCCCCTGATTACGTGATCAATGCCGGGGGTCTGATCAATGTTTGGAACGAGCTGCAAGGCTATAATAAACGCAAGGCCCTCAAAGAGGTGGAAGGTATTTACAAGGCCCTCAAACAGATCTTTCTGATTGCCCAAAAAGAGGATTTGCCCACCAATTTGGCTTCTAATCGCCTGGCGGAGCGTCGGATTGAACAGCTCTCCAAATTGAGCCGGATTCACATTCCGACGGCGAGTAAGTCTCGCTAAGGCTGAATTTTTCGAAAGTGCCCGCTCCCTTCAACAAGCTCCCTGAGCGGAGTCGAAGAGGCGAAGTTGAAAGGAGCGGGCTTTGCGTTTAAATCACGTCTGTTAATCTAAGCGCGGTAGTCCAAAAGCACTTGGGTGGGCAATCCGGGCATGGGCTGGTTGAGATCCACGCCAGTGCATTCCAATACGCCGTCTTTCAAAAAGGTATCAGAGCTGCCTTTGGCGCCCGCAAAGGTCTGGAACATTTTGAGGGCATCATCGCTTTCGAGATAGACCAGCAAAAAATCACCCATCGGGGTCTGTTGCAGGTGCCAGCTTTCGACAGGCACGCCGAGTTCTTTTTGGGAAGCCGCAAAGGCAGCAGTGTGCTCACCATTGTTGAGGGCCTGGGCAATTTCGCGGACGCGCTCGGTTTTGCCGGGCAGAATCGGGAACATGGCAGAAAAAATAGCCACTTGTAAATCTCCTTTTGACTCTGAAAGTAGGGGCATTTTAGCACAAACGGAGCGCCGATTTGAATTCAGCAAAAGGGGGTATAAACAGGGGTATGGTTTGGCGTTTTAAAACATCTTTGGGCCTCTGGGTGGGGATTGGCTTTTGTCTGTCTGTTGTATTGAACTGTGAACCTCCACCCAACGAGACTGCGATATTTCCTTTGCCCACTTCCTTTCTAGCCTTGGAAAAACGCTATCAGATCGCGATTTATTACCATCAATTGCAAAAAACTGTGCCTGATTATTGGCGACAGGCCCCGATCAGCTTTCAATATCTCCCGATCTCGGAAAAAGATCTCCGTTTGCTTTATCCACCGATTCAGACCGCTTTGGCCCAGTATCCAGATGCCGTGATCAAAAATAATTTAAGGGCCTTGGGCCTGGCCCAACAGCTGAGTTTTTTTAATACCCAGTATGGGGCCACCTATACCGAAACCCAGCCCCAGCGCAACACGATTTACCTGTCTCGTATTCCGAATTTGGACGAGGCAGAGGTCTATGATTATGTTCTTGATTCCGTGCACCATGAATTCAGTTCGATTCTGCTCAAGAAATACCCTTTCCCCGAAAAGGCCTGGCGAGCGGCCAATCCCAGAGGGTTTCGCTATCAGTATGAAAGCAGCGATAACCCAGGTCTGACGGCCATGCAAAACAGCGATGTGCATCAAACAGGGGCCGTTTTTTTTAGCAACGGTTTTTTAAGCGCTTATTCTCAGGCCAGTCTTGAAGAAGATCTGAATGTCTTTTCGGGTGAGGTCTTTACCCATCCCCAGGCCATCTTAGCGAAGGCCCGACGCTATCCGCGCATAGCGCAAAAACTCAGGGTCTGGTTGGGTTTTTATGGGGGTCTGGATCCAAGCTTTAAAACCAAGCCGCTGTTTCAAAACTTGGCCAAAGCGGGTTTTCGTGCGTCAGGCAAATAAGCCCAGGCTTTGCAGGCGCTGAATCTTAACTTCAATGTCCTGCCACTCTTGCTGGATATAGATCTGGGCATAATTGCCCGCAATAAACGCCGCCAAAAGCGGGAATAAATCACTGGCCTGGCCGCGTTCCCACTCGCCTGTCTCAGCAGCCTGTCGGAGGGTCTTTTCTTGAGCTGGGTACCAGCTCTGGGCCTGTAGCCCCCTGTTTTGCTGCTGACTTTGCAGCTCGTTTAAAGCCGGATTTAAGGCTTCCTGGGTCAATGGCTCACGGCAGATCAGGGCCCAATTGCAGACAAAATGCAGGGCCCGCAGCAGATCGTAATTGTAAAAGCGTGGAAACAGGGGTTGTAGCCAAAGGGGGTCAATTACCTTGCCGTGAGAACTTTGAAAAAGCCTGCGCTTTAAAAGCGATTCTGCACCTTGGCGCAAGAGGTCTTGTTCGACTTTGGAGCGTTCCCGTTTTTGCAAGAGGGCTTCCATAACCGGCAGTGTCGAGACCAGTGAGCTGCGTTTGGACTGTGTATACACCGCTTCATCACAATTATAGCCGCCATCGGGCAATTGATAGCGACTCAGCCATTCTCCCAGCCAGGGCCAGTCCTGCCAGGGATCACGCCCGCCTGCTTGCAGAATCTGCATGGCGGTGCCAAGGGCGCAGTGGCAGAGAATCTGGCGATAGGGGTCGATACCCGCTGGCAATTCGCTTTCAAGCAGGGGAAAAAAGGGCAAATAATGCCCCGCCAGCAGCTCGGCAAAGCGTGCAAAGACCCCAGGGCTGAGTTTGTGAATCTGCCCTGTCTCCAATAAAAACGTCAATTTCCACCAGAGATGATCCCATTTGGGCCAATAGGGATCTGTCAGATTGGGCCAAGGGGCTTCCAACTCACTGAGCAGGGTTTGCAGAGCGGGCTGAAGTTCGTTTGGAAAAGTCGGTATTTGAACCAATTGCATTTATTTAGCTTAACACAGCCTGCGGCCTTTCCGATTGGTTGCCTGAAAGGCCCATTCCCCTTAAACTGAGGTTAGACGGAGAAGACAATGAGCGATTTTGGCAGCGAATTGGGGACCGATTATTGCGTGGTTTATCTGACCGCGGCTTCGTTGGAGCAGGCGCAGCTTTTGGCTGATACCCTGGTTCAAGAACAGCTGGCGGCCTGTGTCAATCGCGTGGGCCCCGTGCATTCCACCTATCTTTGGCAGGGGGAACTCTGCCAAGATCAAGAGTATTTGTTGATTGTCAAAACCCGTCAAATGCGCTTGAGCGCTTTAACTACCCGTGTCCAGGCTTTGCACAGTTACGAAGTGCCTGAGGTGATCGCTTTGCCGATTGTCGGTGGTCTCGATCGCTATCTCAAGTGGATCGGCTCCCAGACCCTTAAGCAAGATCCTTAAGTAAGACCCTTCATCAATCCCCGGAGAATTTTTATGTTGAATCACGCCTTTTACAGCGAAAACCGCAAACATTTTATGGCTGAGTTGCCCCCCCGCAGTCTCGCAATTATTCCCAGCCCCGCTCAATCAACTTATAGCCATGATGTGCATTACCCCTATCGCCAAAGCAGCTATTTGCGCTATTTGACCGGTTTTGTCGAACACGATGCCGTTTTGGTTTTGGCCCCCGACTCCCCCACCCCTTACACCCTCTTTGTGCTGCCCCGCGATCTCGAAAAAGAGATCTGGAATGGTTTTCGCCATGGTGTGGATGGTGCGCGGCAAACTTTTGGAGCCCAAGCCGCGTATACCATTGATCAGCTCGAAAGCAAATTGCCTGAACTTATGGCCAATACCGAGCATCTCTATTATGCCCTGGGCCACGATGAAGCCTTTGATAAAAAAGTTTTAACCGCTTTGAATGCTGTGCGCAAACAGATCCGCAATGGCATCAGCGCCCCTCGGCATATCCACGATCCGGGTGAGATTTTAAACGAAATGCGTCTGCGCAAGCAGCCTTATGAAGGTGAAATGATGCAAAAGGCGGCAGATATTGGCGTGGCTGCACATATTGAAGTCATGAAAGCGGTCAAACCCGGCATGAACGAATACGAAGTGCAGGCCCTGATAGACTATACTTTTGGCAAGAACCAGGCCCGTGCCGGTTATCCCAGCATTGTGGGCGGCGGCCTCAATGCCACCGTTTTGCACTATATCGAAAACAACCAGCCTCTGTGTGATGGCGAATTGTTGCTGGTCGATGCAGGCGCTGAATACCAGTATTACAATTCAGACATTACCCGTACCATGCCGATCAACGGTAAATTTAGCCCTGTGCAGCGCCAAGTCTATGAACTCGTGCTCAAGGCCCAAAAGGCGGCAATTGAACAAGCCCGCCCCGGCAATACCTTTCTCGATCCCCACACCACGGCTGTGCAGATATTGACGGCAGGTCTGGTCGAATTGGGGCTCTTGCAAGGCGAGGTCGAGAACTTGATCGAACAAGAGGCCTATAAAAA
>CAZRFI010000085.1:9181-15731 GCA_964598905.1 uncultured Candidatus Sericytochromatia bacterium
TCAATTTAACCGCTGGGGTGCCCAAAGAGGTTGACGAAATCGAAGCCTTGATGCGTTCTTAAGCCTGAATCGCCAGATTTAGCGAGCGGTTCTGAGGATGGTGAGCGGTTTAACGCGCTTTACAGCGCATTAATCCCAGCTCTTCGGCGGGGCCAGCGGTTTCAAAATGGCTCCCTTTTTCGATAAAGTTCAGGCTCATGGTGTTGAGGGGCGAGATCCAGAATTTGTCTTCAAAAGGACTGTCAAAGCGCGAGAGCAAAGAGTGATTGGCTCCTTTTTCAAACAGACAGATCTGATTCTGGGGCAAGCGCTCAGACGCCTCTTTCTGGGCAGTATTGCTGGCTGTTCCGTCTTTTTCTACACCGACAATCTGAATCGGGATCTTGACTTCGTTTAAGCGCATCAGGGTTTCTTGGCCCAAGCGCTGCATGCCACGCAGGGCCCGTAGCCGAAACTGGCAATAGCCACCGCGCCCACCGGCCCGCTCGACTTCGCAACTGTCGTCCCATTTGGCGGGATAGTCGGGCATCAAGGCACTTAATGGCGGTAAAAAATAATTGGAAGGGGGGTTGATATCCAAAAGTGGCGCACCCAAGATGCCACGATCAAACCCTTCAGGGGCTTGAATCAGGGCACTGGCGGCTACGGCACCCCCCAGCGAGAGGCCTATCACCGCACGAATCCCCTCTTTGGGCATGACTTGGGCAATTTGGGCTGCATATTCTTCGTAGCGCCGCCAGCTGGTCTCTGTTGGCAAATCGCTGGGTTCGTCGATCCATTTTCCCGCCTCTTGGCGTGAGCGGCGGCCATGTCCTGGCAAGACCGGCACATAGACGGCAAAGCCCCGTGCTGCCAGTTGGGGGGCCAATTCCCAAAATTGCTGGGGACAGGCCGAATAGCCATGAAAGAGCAAAACCGTGCCTTTGCGTAAGCCCTGAGGGGGATGATAAAAGGGTTTGCAGGCCGTTTGCAGGGGATAATAAAAGTCACTTTGGATCAGGTGTTGAATCCAGGCTGGTGGGTCCAGTTCAAAATCGGGGGCAAAGCGGGCTAGGGAAGGTACCGGGGGCTTCAGGGGCTCGGCTCTCAAGGGCGTTGTTGCCAAACCACAGGCCAAAAGACTCAAACAGAGGCTCTGCCAGGTTTTTTTTAGAGATTCAATTGTTAGATGCATGGCTGATATCTTTCTCTCTGATTGCTTGGGGGTATCACTTTTGCGGGCTGTTCGGCCTGAATGAACTAAAGTTAGACAAACTTAGCCAAAAGCGGAGCCGGGCTGACTGAGGAATTCCAATTCTTCTGGGGTGGAGGCGCGATTCAGGCGTGCATTGCGGTGGGGAAAGCGGCCAAAACGGGCGATCACTTCGCGGTGTTGAAAGGCATAGTTAACAAACGAGGCCATTGCTGCCTCCAGGCCAGCTGGGGCCTGGGTTTGCAGTTTTTGTAAAAGGCTGATGGCCAGATCCTGGTCTTCAAGGGCCTCGCTGTGTTCAAAGGGCAGATAAACAAACAGCCGCGCCAGCGCCGGGAGTGCTTGATCTCCGCCTGAAGTGCAGAGGGCTTTGGCCAATGCGAGGGCCTGGGCATCCCAGGCAAAGGCCTGTCCACTGCCACGAAAGAGGTTGCGGCTGCACTGATCAAGCAGAATCAAGATTGCCAAACTGCCTTCGGGGGTGCGTTCCCAGTCGCCCAAGTTGCCTTGACAGGCTTGGGCATGTAAGCTGCCCAGCTCGCTGCGAATCACCTGGTCAAATTCGGGGTTGGAACTGAACCAGCGCTGGATTTGGGCGTCTGCCTCTCCGCCAAACCAAAAATCCAGCACTTTTTGGATCTCAGGGTTCGGGCTGAATAAGTGGGGTTTATTTTCCGATTTAAGCACAATTAAATCCTTTTCCTGTTTTTGAATTAGGGAGTCAGTGAATCTTTTGAAGCATTAAATTAAGATTTCCTCAGTATAAACCGCTTCTCGGTTTTGCCAAAAAATCAGGCTTTTTTCTGGGCCTGGCCAAAGACCCAAAACTCACAAAAAGAGGGCACAAAGACCTCTTTATAAGCAATCTTTTCAAAGTGCAAAGGCAAAAGCGCAGCAAACAATGCGCGCTGCTTGCGATCAGAGACTGGGCAGCAAGAAAAACTCAAGTGCCCCCCTGGTAGCAGGGCACTGTAAATGATTGAAAGCAGCCGTTCCAAATAGACCTTGGGCTCCAATTGGGTGTGGCTCCAGGGCATGGTTCCCAAGTCCGAAATGATGGCATCGAGTTGCTGGAGTTGGGCCAATTGCTGAGCGGCTTCGCCGGCTAAAATGGTCAATGGTGCCGAGCTAAAGGCCTGGCCACATATACCGCTGAGATGTTTTTGGGCGGCGTTGATCACCGCTGTGTCTCTTTCTAAAAGCCAGACTTGATTCACCGCTGGAAAGTTGTCCTGCAATACCTTGAGTACCCCGCCATCACCGCCACCGAGAATGGCCACGTTTGCTATCTGTGGGCGCGCATTCAAAGGACTGACCAAGGTCTGGTGGTAAATGCCATCACTTTCAGCGATTTGCAATTCATGATCCAGAAACAACATGCGGCCAAAGCTGGGGTTTTCAATAATTCGAATTTCCTGCCAGTCGGAGCGGGTCTGAAAGAGCGTGGCAGCAACATGGTAGCGGATATCATAAGCAGATTTAGAAAAATCTGTCAGTAGGCCTGTGTCTTGCAGGGAAATTTTGTGCCCCCGAATTATTTCTGCCTGCCGCACCTGTTGGGGTTGCAGGCGTTCTTTTAAAAAATCAAGCAGCTTTTGCGGCTTGGTCGATCCCGGTGAGCAGGTAAAAATATCCACGGCCAGGTGGCGGGTTTCGGGGTAGGTATGTAGGGCCACATGTGACTCGCCGATAATCGCCACGGCGGTCACACCCACAGGCTCAAATTGGTGGCAAGCCAACTCCCTCAAGTCCATTTCAGCTTGGGCCAAACCCTCACTTAAAAGTGCTCGTACAGTGTCCGTGTGGGTGAGCTGTTCAAAGGCCTCGCAGTCGAGAAATTCAGCAATCAGCTGGCTGCCAAAGGCCTTCATTATAAATAGCCTTGGGCCTGCAGGGCAAAGAGCCGGGCGTAGATTCCATCATTTTGCATCAGTTCCCCATGGCTGCCGCGCTCAATAATATGGCCTTTGTCGAGCACGACAATGTCGTCAGCCATGCGCACCGTTGAGAAACGGTGGGAGATCACGATGGCCATCTGGTTGTGGGTGATTTCGCGAAAACGTTCAAAGATCAGCGCTTCGGCTTCGGCATCCATGGCCGAGGTCGGTTCGTCCAATACCAGAATATCTGCGCGGCGGCGCATAAAGGCGCGGGCCAAGGCGATGCGCTGCCATTGGCCGCCTGATAATTCGCGGCCATTTTTAAACCAGCGTCCGAGCTGGGTGTGGTAGCGTTCGGGCAATTCGTCTAAAAACGAAGTAACCATCCCTTTTTCACCGGCTTCTGCCCATTTTGCTTCGTCATAATAATCATTGAGATCGCCTGCACCAATATTTTCGCCGAGCAGCATCTGGTAACGCACAAAATCCTGAAAAATGACCCCCACCCGTTCGCGCAGGGTGTGAATATCCCAGTCTTTGAGTTCCAGCCCGTCGAGCAGAATCTTTCCGCCTTCGGGCTCATACAGCCGCGTCAGCAATTTGATCAAGGTGGTTTTGCCCGAGCCATTTTCTCCGACCAAGGCCAATTTACGTCCCGGCTTGAGCACCAAATTGATTTCTTCCAGGGCCAGTTTCTCTGCGCCGGGATAGCGAAAACTGACATTTTCAAAGCGAATGCCGTCACCAGGCAAAAGCCCCACCTTTTGGGTTCCACCGTAGTTTGGCGTGGGTTGATCGAGAAATTCGTAGAGGGTCGAGAGATAGAGATTGTCTTCAAACATGCCGCCAATGGCATTCAGGCTGCTGGCAAAAGCGGCTTGACCCTGTTTAAACACCAAGAGATACATGGTCATTTCGCCCAGACTCAGGCGGCTGTGAATGGTCTCGATGACGGTCCAGGCATAGGCCCCATATAAGGCCAAATTGCTCAAGCCTCCCAGGAAAAAACCCCAAATATTGCGCTTCCAGGTCAGGGCACGGTCTTCGCCAAAGATCTTGGTGAAAATGTCTTTGTAGCGCTGCAAAAATAGGCCACCCAATTGGTAGAGTTGCACCTCTTTGGCGTAGTCTTCGCGGGCGATCATCATTTCCAAATAGGTTTGCTCACGGCTTTCGGGGGCCCGCCAACTAAACAGGCGAAAGGCGTCGCCTGAGAATTTGGTTTCGGCAATAAAGGCAGGCAGGGCGGCCAGAGCCAGCAAAGCCACTGCCCAGGGCGAAAAGGCCAGTAGCAGGCCACAATAGGTGATCAGTGAAATCGTGTTTTGTACCAGCCCAAACAGGCGGTTGATCAACCCCAAGGGGCGGGTTGAGGCTTCGCGCCGGGCACGGGTCAGGCGGTCGTAAAATTCCGAATCTTCAAACTGGGGCAGGGTCATTTGCAGGGCTTTTTCCAAAATCAGGACATTGACTTTGTGTCCGAGCTGGGCGCGCAGCAAAGATTGGCAGATCTGAATGCCTTTTTGCAGCCCCAATTGTAAAATCACCAGCAGGCCTTCGAGACCCACATAAAAGAGGGCCTGTTGTTGGGCCTGTTGGCTGCCCTGCTGGGAGGCGCTGAGCACGCTGTCCACCAGCAATTTGCCTGTATAGGCGATGCCCGCAGGTACCAAACCTGCAAGCAGGGTGAAGAGACCATACATCAGCGTCAGGAGCGGGGCTGTTTGCCAGACCAGGCGCAGAGCGGGCAGGCTGTAGCGAAAGGCGCCGGTTACAGTTGTGAGCAATTTGGAGAGGTTCATTGATGACAGCCTTGTGTTTTTCAAACGATCAGAAGCACTGCAGACATTAAACTACCAGTCTGAGTTGGGGAGCAAGCCCTTCAAGGTGCTTTGCCCGCAAATGAAAAGGCCGCCTTGATTTTTCAAGGCGGCCTGGAATGGAAAAAAGTGAGATTTATTCTTCCAGTTTTTTCATGAAGACAGAGTCATCATGAAGTTGATCCAAGATATTTGGGCCCGGTTTGCCGGGAAACCGGGGCTTGCCACCAGGGAAACCGGGTTCTAGATTAATTTCAGAGGGGAATGAATGAATATGATTAATCCCAATCAGGTGGGGAGGAACGGGGCGGTTCTCAGAAACAGCATCCACAACATCGTACATATTTTTGAGCACATCGCGTTCGTTTTGGGTGGTGTCGGGGCTAGACATGCGTTTGACGATGGCATCTTTGAGATCATCCAATTGTCCGGGGGTCATGCCTTTGGTTTCGCCCAGGAGGCTGCGCATGGCCGCTTGGCGGGCACCAGGCATTTTGGTAAACAGAGCTGAGTCGAGGGTCTCATCAATAATGGCGCTGTTGCCACCTTTGCCCAGAAGTTCGACAATACCGGGGGTGATAATACTGGTTCTCAGGGGCTCGATTGCGGACTGATCTTCTTGTTGATGCTGGATTTCTTGGTGCTTACCTTTGGTCGATTGGCTTTGAGCGGCTTGTCCAAGACCTGAGGCCGCAGAAGCGGCCCCTGTTGCTGCGGCACCTGCCGCTTTTTGAATGCCTTTGGCTTGTTCGTATTTAGAGGGATTTACTTGCATCAGATTTCATTTCCTTCTTGTTTTTAATTTGGACTAAAGGGACTTTGACGCACACTTGCGAAAACTTTGGAATCTGGGGTGGGTTTTGTGGCTTGGATTTGATTAAAAACACCTTAACACAAGAGTGATGAATTGTTTATCTCTGCCAAGTGCAAAAAGATGAGGTCTGAGCGCCAAATAAAATCTATTTTTAATCAATGATTAATAATAGAGGTGATTTTATTAAATCTTATCAAGCCCAAACAAGGCTTGATATATCCAGTGTTTTAGCCTTCTCTAAAAAAGGGAGAGGCAATATATTCTTTAAAATAATCAGCCAAGTTATGCTCACCCTGGAGTGGCGCGCTTTTGTTTGCCTCTGCGCTATCAGCGATAAATTTGAGATGTTGGGCACGTTGGGGACTGAAGAGCTTTGTCAGACCTGCTAAAACGGGGATCAGACCCGCCGGAAGGCCTTGAATCTGCGCTTTTTTGCCCAGAGTTTCAAAGGCCAATTGGGCAATTTGGCGCTGGTTCAGGTTTTGTGGGCCGCCAGCCAAAAGTTCTTTTTCTTTGGCTATCATGGCCTTGATACAGATTTGCGCCAGATCTGTGGCATGAATGGGATTCAGGCTGCTTTCTCCCTGTCCCAAAACGTAGGTGGTGCCACGCCGGGCCATATTGAGATAGGTTGTTAAATCCGAGAAATAGCCCGTGGGTCGAATAATGCACGAGGTCGTGGGGGATTCCTGCAGGGCTTTGACAAAGCGCTCTTTGGCAGTGTGTTCTTCGGGCTGAGAGGCGTTGAGCCGGGACACGTAGATGAATTTTTTTAATTCGGTGGTCTGCTGCGCAATTTGTAAGAGATTATAATTGCCCTGATAATCAATGGCCGCATAATCTT
>CAZRFI010000086.1:0-15693 GCA_964598905.1 uncultured Candidatus Sericytochromatia bacterium
TGGGCCTTGGCATCCAACAGGGCCTGGGCCAGTTCTTCAACGGTGCTCTGGGGCTGTTTGAGGATATGGAAAGCCAGTCTTTGCGCTGACTTGGGACCAATTCCCGGCAATTTTTGAAAAGCCCCCACCAGACGGCCCAGAGGGGGCGTGAGATAGGACATGGCTAAAAAATGCTGTCCAAACCGGGAATTGGCAGGCCGCCGGTAACGGAGCTCATTTGCTCAGAAGCACGGATATTGGCCTGTTCAACGGCGTTGTTAAATGCGGTTACGAGCAGATCTTCGAGCATTTCGAGATCATCAGCATCCACGGCTTCGGGCTGAATTTTCACGGATTTCACTTCGTGTTTGCCGGTCAGGGAGACTTTGACTGCGCCATTGCCGGCACTGCCTTCGACCACTTCTTCGGCCAGCTTTTCCTGAATTTCAAGCAGGGATTGCTGCATTTTTTGGGCCTGTTCGAGCATGCTGTTCATATTCATAGGGGCACTACTGTTGCGTTTACCAAGGGGTTTCATTAACAAAAGCCTCAATACAATTTTGGGATGGAGTCAGTATACCACTGTTAAATACTTATTAAAACTTGATTGCTTTCATTCAGCTCAAGTTGGGTCTGGCTATAAGATACACGTATGAAACTACGCGTTTGGGCATAAGGAGGAAATCATGTACCAGACACTTTCCCGCTTGGTCAATTTCCTGCTTGGGCTGTTAACCCCCCGTGTACCTGCCTTGCAACCCATTGCAGTCAGGACCCGTCCTCCTCTCCCCTGAGGGAGACTCTCCCCCTATTATGCGCATTGGTTTTTTTGCCCCCTGTAATGAATTTAACCGGCAGGCCGGCCCGCTGATGGGGATTGCCTATATTGCTGCTTATTTGTCTGAGCAATTGGGTCTCGATGATGTCTTTCTCGAAGTCGATCCCGAGCGTTTGCTCGAACGCAAACCCGACCTGATTGCGATCTCTGCTTTTTCCGAAAAATACAAAGATGTGATTCGGGCTGCAGAACTCTTTCGCAAGACCCGTCCAGACGCCCCTTTGATTCTCGGGGGGCCGCATATTTCCGCTCTGCCGCATTCGCTGCATCCGCTGATCGATGTGGGGGTGATTGGTGAGGGCGAAAAACCGATGTTTAGCTTGGTGCAGCACCTGATGCAGGGCAAAGATCTGACCTCTCCCGAGCTGAACGACATTCAAAATCTGGTCTATTGGAATCCCGAAGGGGAGTTGCAGCGCACGATCTTCGAAGACCGCATCAAAGATCTCGATGTTTTGCCTCTGCCCCGCCGTGACATGATGAAAGCCTGGTGGCCCTCTTTAAACAGAGAGGTGGTCTTTGACCGCGGTGTCTATTCTTCGCGTGGCTGTTCCTTTCGCTGCCATTTTTGCATGTACTCCGAACGGGCCAATTTGATCCGTTATGTCTCGGTTGACAAAGTCATGGAGGATATTCTCCAGATCGTCGCCAATTACCCCGAGCAGCGGCATATTATATTTTACGACGATCTCTTTGTGACCAAAAAATCCCGGCTCAAAGAGCTGGCCGACGCAATTCGCTCCGAAAAACTGCATCAGCGGGTCTCTTTTGGTTGTATGGCCAAAACCAGTTTCTTTGACGCCGAGTATGCCATGATCCTGCGCGATATGAATATCCGCGTGATCTCTTGGGGCTTTGAAAGTGGGGCCGATCGGGTCTTGCACTATCTCAAAGACCGCCACTCCAGTGTGCGCAAGCACCAGCAGGCAGTCGATATTTGTAATCGCTACGGCATTTTTTCGGGGGGCTATTTTATTGTCGGTTCTTCGCTGGAGACCTACGAAGAGATGGCCAAGACCTATTGGTTTATTCGCAAGAACCAACCCAAAATGCCGCTGATCAGTGTCTTTCCGCTGATTCCTCTGCCCGGTACAACTCTCTGGCAAGAAACCCAAAACCGGGGCCTGCTCGATCCGTCGTTTGACAATTGGGAGCACCTCGAGTTTTTACATCTCGATCCGCAGCATTATTTACACCTCAACGAAAACTACAGTCTGCCCGAACTCAAAGAGGCCTATGATCAGCATTTTAATCCGCTGATGCAATGGACCACACGGGTCTTTAGCCAGGTGCTGGAATACGAGAAAATGCTGGAGTCCTATTTTAAGCAGGTCTTGCCCCAGCTATTGGGTTTGATTTCGCCCCAACAACGGGTGCTCGAGCTGGGCCGGGGTGATCGCTGGCTGTCATATGAACTCGAAAAACACAGCCAATTTCAGTCTCAGCACTGGACTGAACCACTGGATTTAAGTCCAGACAGCGGGAACGCGCCCGATGTTTTGATTTTGACCCATGTCTTGGAAAAATTTGGCTTGGCTTCTTCACAATGGCAGGCGATTCGGACCTTTGAGGGGCCTATTTATTTATTGGTCGAGAACAGCGGACATTTGCTGCATTTGCTCAATCTGCTGCAAGGCCATTTTCCCTCAGCGCTGGAAGAACTGGAAATGTTCAAACAAAATTACCGCTATACCTTGCGTTCTTTGAGCAAAGAGCTTGAGTTGCAAGGGCTGCAAATTCGCCAGATTCACCCCTATCGTTTAACCGAGCAAATGCCGGCCAAAGAATCGGTTCAGTCCCTTTTGCAGAGCTTGAGCCAGGTGCTGCCTCTGCAAGAATTTCTCCAAGACAGTGACGTCTTTGCCTATGGCCTCTTGATCGGACGTCCATGACGGCACCCCAGAGGGAACAGGCGCCGCTGCCTCTGCGTGAGGCCTTGCGGGTCGGATTGCTCTATGTGGATGATTTTCAACAGCCCCGCAGCCAGCGCATTGGCTCGTTGGGACTGGGCTATTTGGCTGCCTGGCTTCAACAAGAAGCACCTGGCTGTGAGGTCGAAATCGCCATCTCAGCAGCGGCTCTCAAAGACTGGAAACCTGATTTAATAGGTGTTTCGGCCTATAGCGAGACCCTCTTGCAGGCCCGTGAAGCGGCCCGTGACTTGCACGCGTTGAATGTACCTTTGATTCTCGGTGGGGCGCATATGGCCTCTAATCCCTGCGACTTGCCGCCCGAATTTGACGCTGGGGTGGCCGGCGAAGGTGAAGAAGTCTTGCTAAAAGTACTGCGCTTATTGGACCAAAACGCCTTTGTGCCCAAACATTTGCAGGGCATCCTGGGTTTGACTTATCAGGAGCAGGGCCAGGTCATCGCCCAGGGACGGGCCCCCGCGATTCAAAACCTCGATCTGCTGGCCCACCCCGACCGCAAGCGGATGTTTGCTGCGATGCTCAAGGGTTTGCCCGACTTTAAACCTATTTTGCATATTCACACAGCGCGGGGCTGCCCGTATCGCTGCTCTTTTTGCTCTGCGCCGCTGGTTAATCCCCAATGGCGTTTTCACAGTCCGGCTTGGGTGATTGCTGAATTGGAAGCGATTGCCCGGCAATTTCCAGGCATCACAGATATTACCATTTCCGATGATTTATTTACGCTCAAAAAAAGCCGGCTTGAAGAATTGGTGGCTGCCATTCGGGCTGCTGGATTCCACAGACGTTTCCAGTTTTTCTGCTCTTCGCGTTCCAATACCCTGACGCCAGATATGTGCCGCTTATTGCGGGACATGAATGTCTTAATGGTCAGTTTTGGTTTTGAATCGGCTTCAGATCGGCTGGTGCGCGATCTCAAGGGTATAGGAACCCATCAATGTGATTATGAGCGGGTATTGGATCTGTGTGAGCGCTTTGGGATCTATGCCCATGGCAATTTTATTACCGGGGCCCAAGACGAAACCGCTGAGGACCTCCACCAAACCTATGCCTTTGTGCAGCGCAATCTCGACCGTTTGGCTTCGGTCTATTTCAGTCATATGACCCCTTTCCCTGGGACCCGTGTCTGGAATGAAGCCGAGCAGGCTGGCTTGATTCCGGCAGAATTGGACTACCGCGTCTTAAATTTGGAATACGAACGCGGCAGCAGCGTTTTTCTCAATTTGCACTACAACGAAGACTTTTACCAGCCTGCTTATGCTGCTTTTAAAGGTTTGGAAAGCCATCTCAACGATCGCTATTACAAAGAGCAGGCCTTTCTGCGGGAACTCAGCCGCTTTGAACGGCAGGAATGGCCCGATTTTCTCGTGCAGATGGCTGAGCAACACTGCTGGCAGCAGGTGGCTGTGATCTCTTCCCAAGAGACCCATCTGCCTGCCGACCCACGTTTTCTGCTGCTCTCCCCTGATGCCAAAATCCCCGCCACAGTTCAGGCTGTGGTGCTCTATTACGCGCTTGATCACTTGCGTGAGCCCGAGACTTTGCTGGCCCGTTTACCCAGGCATTTGCCTGTTTTGAGTCTCAGCCACAATGCCGGGTTTTATTATTCTTGGGTGCTTTTGCTCCTGGGCAAATGGGAAGAGGGGATCTATGGTCTGCGTATGCGCAGGAATTTGCACTATTTTACCTCCCGCTCTTTGCGGTGTTTGTTTGAGTCACAGGGCTATCAGGTGGGTTCGGAGTTAAAACACCTCTCCCATTTTAGCCCTGACCCGACTGTTTTAAAGCTGCTGGCGCTGGTGGGCAAGCCTGTTGATTTGGATGTCCACAGTCTAAGTTGCCTTTTTTTGCCTCAAACTCTCCCGTCTGAACTATCCGCTTATTCCGATGCCGAGACAGATTTAAACCTGTCTGAAAAGGAGTTCAGTGATGCCCCTCATGCCTGAAAATCTGGCGTTGCATTTGCCTCAAATCTTACATGGCTTAAATGATATTGTTTTGATTCAGAACGCTGAACGGGAAGTGATCTTGTGGAATGAGGCCGCTGCCCGTTTTTATGGGGTTTCTGAGCAGGAGGCCCTGGGCAAACCCTTTTTGGACTTTTTACCGCCCTATCAATGCATCAGCGAAGATATCGTCACTTTTACCGAACGACTGAGCCAGCAGCATCGGGCAGAGGGACTGTTTCGGGTTGATTTTCCCCAAGGGAGCCGATATCTACAAACCAGTATCTCGCTGCTGCCCCAAGATGCCCAAGCCCCTTTGGCTATGATTATTATCCTGGCCCGTGACATTACTGAGCAACGGCGTCTGGAAGAAGAATTGCGCCTATCTGAATACAAGCTCAATGCGATTTATAACAGCACCACTGACGCCAACCTTTTATTGGGAAGAAATTATGAAATTTTGGCTTTTAACCGCGAAGCCGCTTATGAAATGCGGCTGTTCTTTGGGGTGGAACTGACTGAAAAAGCGATTATTACAGATTATGATTTCCCCGATACCGCGTTGTTTAAATCCCGTTTGGAAGCGGTTTTTGCGGGCGAATCACTCTCATTTGAAAGTTATTTACCCCTTGCCCAGGGGCCGGGTATGTGGAAGCACATGCTTTTGAATCCCGTGCGTGATCACAAGGGCGATATTTGGGCTGTTTCCCTCAACGCCAGAGATATCAGCGAACTCAAGCGGGCCCAAGAGGAGATGTTGCAAAATCGGCAGAACCTGCTGTCGATCATTGAAAACAGTGGTGACAGTATCTTTTTTATCAATCCCAATTACGAATTGGTGGCACTCAATTCCCGTGTGCGCGATGCCGCCCGTGAATATGCGGGAATTGATCTCTTGCCAGGCGTCTCGCTGCTGGCGTTTATCCAAAAACAACCCCCTGAACAGGTCCAGATGTGGCGCGAAAACATGGCCAAAGCACTGGCCGGTGAAGCCCAATTGGTCGAACAGAAGCGGCGGATTCGCGGTCACGAATTTTTTTTGGAATTTTTGTTTAACCCGGTTTTTAGCGATCAGGGCACTGTCACGGGCTGTGTGATTATCAACCGCGATATCACCCAGCGCAAAAAAAACGAAGAGGTCCTGCTCAGTCTCAATCAGGACTTGGAAAAACGCGTGCTGGAGCGCACCTTGGAATTGCAGGTGGCCAAAGAGGCGGCTGAGCAAGCCAATCAATTTAAATCTGAGTTTTTGGCGAATATCTCCCACGAAATTCGCACGCCTTTAAATGCCGTTTTGGGATTTACCGATCTGCTCGAAGAACTGATTCAAGATGTCCGACAACAGGGCTATCTCTCATCGATTAAATCCAGTGGTAAAGCACTTTTGACTCTGATCAATGATATCCTCGATCTGTCTAAAATCGAAGCTGGAAAACTCGAAATCCAACCCGAATCGGTGTTGATTCATCGGCTTTTGCAGGAGGTTGAACAGATTTTTTCGCTCAGAATTCAGCAAAAAGGCCTGCAATTTATTTTGGAATGTGAGCCAGATCTGCCACCCCAATTGTTTTTGGATGAAGCCCGGCTGCGCCAGGTTTTGTTTAATTTATTGGGCAATGCAGTCAAATTTACTGAGACGGGCACCGTTCACTTAAGCGTGGGCCATTATGCAAAGGGGGGCACTGACCGCAAACCCCAGGAGATCAGTCTTTGGATGCATGTCAAAGATACGGGCATTGGCATTGCTCAGGCTTTTCTGGCCCAAATTTTTGAGCCTTTCAGTCAGCAGGATCGCCAATTGACCAAGCGCTACGGCGGAACGGGTTTGGGGTTGACGATCAGCAAACGTTTGATCGAAATGATGGGGGGTGAACTCTCTGTTTCCAGTGAATTGGGCAAAGGCAGTTGTTTTGCGCTCTATTTGCCGCATATTCCCGTTTTGCCTCTTACCCAGCATTTGCCTGAATCCCCTTTTGCCTTGAGCCATTGGCGCTTTTCTCCGGGCAAAAGCCTCTTGATTGTCGATGAACATGTGGATAACCGCAAATTGATCAAAGCCTATCTTTCTGGCCAGTCTTTGTCTGTCGAAGAGGCTGAAAATACCGAAGAGGCCTTTGAAAAGGCCCTGCAGATTCGGCCTGACGTGATTTTATTGGATGTGTTCATGCCTTATCGCAATGGCCGTGAACTCTGCCAGCGATTGCAGAGCCAACCTATTTTGGCTGCTATTCCTGTGATTGCGGTCTCTGCCTCGCCTTTAACTGTCCGTGCTGAGGACTGTCCCGGATTTAAGGCCTTTTTACCCAAACCGATCAGCCAAGAAGCCCTGTTTGAGGTATTGGGGCGTTTTCTGGATGTCTGTCCGGAATGGGTGGCTGAAATCCCTCAGGGATTTCAATTACCCAATTGGCCCAAAGGGATTGCTCCGGAATTGGAAAAACAATTGCAATTGATCTTGAGCGAGCGCTGGCCCCAGGTGGCGCACAGTGGCTCGTTTGAAGAGATCAAGGCCTTTGCCGAAGAATTGGCAGATTTGGCTGAAGAGGCGGCTTTAACACCGGTGATTCACTATTCCAATCAATTGCTGGAAGCCGTTTCTGATTATCATATTGAGCGTATCAATCAGATTTTGGCTGTGTTTCCCGATGTGGCACAACCGCTGACCCAGACCAATCTGGGAGACATCCATGGCTGAGTCGCGTTCACGGATCTTGATTGTCGATGATATTCCCGCCAATATCCAATTGGTGGCCTCGATTCTCAAGCAAGAAAACTACGATCTGAGTTTTGCCCAAAGCGGTTTAGATGCCTTGCAAATTTTGCAGCAGCGACCGATCGATCTGGTGCTCTTGGATTTACACATGCCCGAAATGGATGGTTTTGAAGTCTGTGAGCGCCTAAAAAAACAGCCTGAATTGCAGGCCATTCCCGTTATTTTTCTGACAGCAGTGTCTGAAACAGACCAGATTGTCAAAGGCTTGCGCATGGGGGCTGCGGACTATATCACCAAACCTTTTGAACCACTTGAATTGCAAGCGCGTGTGCGCACCCAGATTTCGCTCAAAAATGCCTGGGACAAAATCCGCTGGCAAAATCAGGAATTAGAAAGGTTGAGCCGCGAAAAAAGTGAGTTGATGAGCATGGTGGCCCACGATCTCAAGAATCCACTGACCGTGATTTTATCGGGGGTGGACTATCTGCGCAACAAAGAGGCGCAGATCTCAGCGGGTTCTTCGCGCCGTTTGAACAATATGCTGATTGCCGTGCAACGCATGAACGCTTTGGTGGCCAATTTTCTCAGCCTTGAGAGCATGGAAGCGGGACGCTTGCGCCTGCAACCCGAATCCGTACACGCCCATGAAATGCTCAAAACCCTGGCAGCCCATTACCAAGAATGGGCCAGTTTGCGGGCAGTTGAGGTGCATCTGGAGATAAGCACCCGCCTGAGTATTTCCACGGATCCCTTGGCCCTTCAGCAAATCCTCGAAAACTTTTTTTCCAATGCGCTCAAATACACACCCTCCGATAAAAAAATCTGGTTGCGCCTGATTCAGCAAGATTCACCCCAATACCCTGTGCGTTTTGAGGTCGAAGACCAAGGGCCAGGTATTGCCCCCCATGAGCAAATCCATTTGTTTAAGCCTTTTTCGCCGCTGTCTTCGCCTTTGGCCGATGGCGAGCGCTCGACCGGTCTGGGATTGGCGATTGTCAAAAAGCTGGCCGAACTCTTGGGAGGCAAAGTCAGCTGTCGCAGTGAATGGGGCCGAGGCAGTTGTTTTGTGCTGGAATTGCCCCAATATTTGGAGTCGGCTCCTGAAAATTCCCAGCCCAGCACTGAGTCTCAGCCCGAATCTCACCCCGATCCCCAGCCTTAAAATTGCAAAATTTCTCCTGCAATCAGGCCCTTTTCTCCCATTTGAACGCGGCAAGCGGCAATATTTGGATCGTGTTCAAAAATCAAAATCCAATTGCCGGCTTGGGCGTCTGCCAGAATCGCTTTTTTTTCTGCAATCGTTTGCAAAGGGCGCAGGTCATACCCCATCACAAAAGGCACGGCAATATGTGAGGCCGTGGGAATAATGTCGGCGCAATAAATGGCTGTTTCCTCTTGAGCATAAATTTCGATCAATTGCTGGCCTGTCGTGTGCCCCTGGGACAGGCGGGCACGGATGCCTGGAAAAATATCTCCGGGGCCTTCGAGCAATTGCAACTGGCCACTTTCGTGTAAGGGCAAAAAGTTTTCAGGCAAATAGCTGGCCCGGTCTTTTTCGCTCGGGTTCAAGGCCCAGTCCCAGTTTTCACGCTGAACCCAATAGCGGGCCTGGGGAAACGTCGGGGCCAATTGACCGTCTTTCAGACACGTTGCCCCCCCGGCGTGGTCAAAGTGCAAATGGGTCAGGATCACATCGGTCACGTCTTCTGGGCGCAGGCCAGCTTGGTTCAATGAACTGAGTAAATTGCTCTGGCTTTGGTCGATGCCATACATCTGGGCCTGTTTCTCAGGGAATTTATCACCAATACCCGTATCGATCAGAATGACGCGCCCTTGGCCTTGCAGAAGCACCACACGCAGGGCCAAATCAATCCGGTTGAGCTCGTCTGCCGGGTGTTTTTTTTGCCAGATCACTTTGGGCACCACCCCAAACATCGCACCCCCATCCAAGGCAAAACGTCCGGTCTCCAGGGTACTTACCTGATAATCGCCAATCAACATAGGGGCCTCCAAGGCATTTTTTTTTTGAGACAGGCGCTGTAACTCCGGGCACAGATGCCGCGTCTCTCTCAGCCCTATAATAGCTAAGATCTTATCTTATTGTCCTGGATAGTACATGTTTGAAATTTCGCCGGAGCCCGAGCAGGATCTGAGCAGCCTGTTTGCCAAAAATACCATTCGCCGTAAAACAGAGGGCACAGACAAAAACGCCCCGTCTGCCTCTGTGCAGCAATTTATCAAAGCGCGTTCGGAGATCAATTTGGGCCTAAAAAGTATTTATTCCCGCAGGCCTTTGCCGACTGAAGAGCGCATGGATGCTGAACCCTTGCCCGAAAGAGAGCAGGAGAGTGAAGATCTGGCTTATTTCAATCAATTGTTTGAACGCAATACCATTTTGCCCCGCACCCAGTCGGGTCGGGTTAAACGCCCGCTTTTGCCTTTGGACAGCGAAGCCAATGACTTGCCCCGTTCAACCCGGCGAGCCGCTGCTCCGCCACCCAGCCACGAAGAGAGTCAAGCCCCTTCCGATGGTTGGCTTCAACCCCGTGCCGACAACCCCCAGGATCTGAGTTTTAACGATCTCTATTACAAGCACCGCAAATTGCAATTGCATTATTCGGTCTGTCAAATTCTGCTCAAAGTCGGTTTGGCGCTCAATGCCCAACTCCAAGAGATCTGCAATTTGATCGTGGAGAAATTCAGCCTCTGGCAATGCCATATTTTCTTGCTCGAAGGCAGTACCGAAGAGAGTTTGTCCTGTGCGGCCAGCTTTAGCAAAAAACACATGGAATTTTTGCAATCCAGTTCGACCTGGGCTGTGAAAGTGGGCAGCCCCGGCCAATTGGGGCAGGTCTTGCAAGAGCGCCGGGATATTCTCTCGGGCCACGAAATGTACAACCGCTATTCGCTACCCATTTCTCACCAGCAGGATCTGATGGGGATTATCGACATCTACTACGCCCCGGCACATATGCTGACCGTCGAGGAGCAGATCACCCTGAAAACCGTCGCTGCCCAGCTTTCCTCGTATTTGGAGGAATACCACAAACATGAGCGCGCTCAGCAGATGGCGATCACCGATGGCCTGACCCATCTCTACAACCACCGCTATTTTCAGCAGCGCTTTGACGAAGAAATGCGCCTGGCCCAACAGAAAAAGACTTTTCTCTCCCTGGTTTTGGTGGATATCGACTTCTTTAAACAGGTCAACGATGTGCATGGCCATTTGCAGGGCGACAAGGTTTTGCAGCAGGTGGCAGCCGTGATCCGCAAAACCCTGCGTACGGGGGATATTGCCGCCCGTTATGGCGGCGAAGAATTTGCGGTTTTGCTGGCCAATACAAGTCTCGAAACGGCTGAACAGGTCGCCTCCCGCCTGCGTGAAAATATTGAAGCAGAAGAGATCAAAGGCAGTTTTGAAACCCCACTAAAAGTCACTGCCAGTCTGGGTGTGGCAGGTCTTTTGGCGCCCGAACCCAGCCGCCGTGAAGAGATCATCGCCGCCGCTGACAGTTGCCTGTATGAAGCCAAAGAAAATGGCCGCAATCAGGTGCGCGTCCACCGGGCCTTGGTCTCCAGCCAACCCCAGCTTGATACTTCCACTGGCGGCAAGACAGAAAACAATTCTCAGTTTCGCTGGGCTGAATTTTTCCGCAAACAGGAAGAACAGGTCAAAACCGAGTGGCTCAAACAGACCCAAAACTACGCAGTCCCCGAAGTGACCGATGCTGTTTGGCGGATCAAACCCGCGCTTTCGGAGTTTTTAATCGCCCTGGCGGAAGTGCTCGACAAGCGTCTCAGCGCCGAAGAGTTTAAGCAGCGCGAGTTGCTGCCTCTGCGTCTAACCCGTGACATTCACGATGGCTCGACAGAACTCTCACTGATCAGTTTTGAAATGGCGGTCATTCTTCTGCAAGAATCGCTCAAGCAGGTGGTTCAGGACGGGCATTTCTCCGAACGGGATACCCAGTGGGTGGGCTTGGCCATTGACCAATTGGCAGACCAGCTCAACTCCTCTCTTTTACAACTCTTTCGCCATCACCCCAAACACGGGAGCTAGGTCATGCCTTGGTTCTTGTTTTTGGTTTCAGCCGGGTTTGGTTATATCTCCTTGAGTATGTTTGTGGCCGGTTTTAAAGAGCAAGACCCAACTGAACGCAATAAATTGATGCGCTCGGGCTTTGGCACCTTGACCCTGTGCATGATGGGAATCGTCTTTGCCTGGTATTCGCTGAATGGGGTGCCGCAGCCTTAATTGGCCTTTGGTTGGCCTTTAGTTGGTCTTTGCAACTGTTTGAAAACAGCCAAAACAAAACCGGCTGCCATTTGCTTGCAGCCGGTTTTCATTTGGGGCGTGTAGTTTAGAAGTCGATTTTGTCGATTATGGCGTCGACGATGCCGTAATCTAACGATTCGCGGGCATCCATCCAATAGTCTCTGTCAAAATCTTTCATGATTTTTTCAAAGCTCTGGTTGCAGTTTTCAGCCAGAATTCGCGCGCCCATTTCTTTGGTTTTGACAATTTCTTTGGCATGAATGGCGATATCTGCCGCAGCACCTTGAATTACACCGCCAATGCTGGGCTGGTGGATCATGACCCGGCCACTGGGATAGATATAGCGCTGGCCCTTTTCTCCGACGGAGAGCAGGATTGAACCCATCGAGGCAGCCAAACCCATACAAACGGTGGAAACGGGTGAGGAGATCATTTTGATCGTGTCATAAATGATCATGCCAGAGGTGACCACGCCACCGGGGCTGTTGATATACAGCGTAATTTCTTCACCGGGTTTTTCGGACTCCAGGTACATCAGGCGGTTGACGACGTCGCGGGCAGAGGCATCCATGACCGGACCCCAGAGAAAGACTTTGCGCTTTTCGAGAAATTTTTTATGAAAAAGCCGGGTATCTGAAAGACCTTCCAAGAGATCCTTCACAGGGCTCTTTTCATCATCTTCATCATCTTCTTCAAATCGAATCATCGGGATTGTCCATCCTTGTCTGCGGTCTATTTTTGTTGAGTCTAATTTTGTTCAGTCTAACACAGACCCCCCGCCCACGGGCAGACTTTAAAGGGATCTCCTCAGAATCAAAGAGATCAGGTAAACTAGAGGCTTATTGGGGTAGAGTCGCTATGGAAAACTCACAGCTCGATGCAATTATTCAAGAGTCAGACCTCTTCAGGGTTTTGGGCCTGGAATTCACAGCCAGTCCTGAAGATGTGCGCATGGCGTATAAAAAACTGGCCAAATTGGCCCACCCGGATATGTTCACTGAGCCCGAACTCAAAACCAAAGCCGAACAGGCTTTTATCCGCATCAGCGATGCCTTTAATACCCTGCGTGACCCGTTTAAACGCAAAGACTACGAGCGCACCCTCGATCGCGTACGCGAGGCCGAAGAGAAAGCCCGTGAGGCCGAAAAAAAAGCCCGCGAAGCCGCAAAAACCAAAGCAGCACCACCGCCCCCTCCGCCCTCTGGCACCCGTCCCTTTGCGGGCGCTCCGCCCCGCCCGCAAAGCAACCCTCAGGCCGAAGAAAAAGCCTTGCAGGCCCGCAAGGATCAGGCCGAAGGCCATTTTAAACAGGGCAAACAATTTGAGGCCAAAAACCAGCTTGATGACGCCGTGCGGGAGTACCAAGAGGCCATTCGGCTCTGTAACGATGTCGCGAAATTCCACAGCCAATTGGGATTGGCCTTGCAGAAGAAAAAATGGGGGGGCTATGCCCAGGCGGAGTTCAAAGTGGCTTTGCACTTTGATCCCACCGACAAAGTGGCACTCAAACACTATCAGCCCAGCGCAGGTCTGAGCATTCCCCGCAATTCACTTGGGTTTAAACTCCTGAATATGTTTAAAGGGGGAAGCAGCAATCGCATTGGCGATATTCTGATCCAACAGGGCCACCTTCAAAAAGATCAATTGCAGCAGGCACTCAAACAACAGAGCGACCAAAAACTGCTCCTGGGTGAAATTTTGATCCGCATGAAATATATCAAGCCTGAGCATCTGGCCCAGGCCCTGATTCACCAAGGTGAAACCCTGGCCAAAGAAGCGGCAGAGCATCAGAAGTAAGCGGCATTTTAAATTACAAATAGGCCCCAGACCTGCTAAGATAAAGACAAATGTTTGATCTGGGAGTGGCCCAATGAAAAAAAATCCTTTGTTCGCGTCTTTAATGGTTTTTGGCCTGTTGGCTGTGGGGGGCATTGGCTTTTCGATCCTGCCTGAAAAAATCGGCATGGAAGAAGTGGGCGAAGCGACTGCCAAAACGGTGGCTGGGCCGGTTAAGTGGCGCAGTTATAATAAAGGCCTCGAAGAGGCGCAAAAGAAGAACCAGCCTGTCTTTGTGCAGTTTTATGCCACTTGGTGTGGCTATTGCCGCAAAATGGACCAAGAGACCTTTACCGACAGCAAAGTGCAGGCCCAATTGAAAAAATTTGTGGCTGTGCGAGTGACGGAAAGCTCCGAAGAAAAAGTGACCCATCAGGGCAAAGTCATGACAGAGCGTGAATTGACAGCGGCCCATGGGGTTCAGGGTTTTCCCACCCTCGTTTTTATGGAACCCGATGGCAAAGTAATTGGCAAAATTCCAGGCTATCTCGGCCCCAAGGAATTTAAAGGCATGTTGCAATTTATTGAAACCGGCTCTTATCGAACCATGGACTACGAAGCCTTCAGCAAAAAGCACTTAAAAAGTTAGCTAATTTTTTTCTGACTCTGTTTTTGTCCCACAGAAAAGGCCCCCGTTTTAGCGGGGGCCTGAACTTTTTTAAGGCTGTTTAGAGTGATTTGCTCACATAATGAACCAAATCCACCACGCGGTTGGAATAGCCCCACTCGTTGTCATACCAAGAGATGACTTTGACCATGCGTTTTTCCAATACCATGGTTAAAGCTGAGTCCACAATCGAGGAGATGGGGCAGGTCTTGTAGTCCATCGAGACCAAAGGCTCATCGGAGACCTTGAGCACATTGGGGTAAGCTGTGGCAGCAAAGTCGCGCAGGATTTGGTTGACTTCTTCGATGCTGGTGTCTCTGCTGACTTCGCAGACCAAATCGACCACTGAGACGTCAGGGGTGGGAACCCGCAAGGACATGCCATTGAGTTTGCCATTGAGTTCGGGGATGACGAGACCCACTGCTTTGGCGGCACCGGTTGTGGTGGGAATGATCGACATGGCCGCAGCACGGGCCCGGCGCAGATCTTCGTGGGGCAAATCGAGGATGCGCTGATCATTGGTATAGGAGTGAATTGTATTCATCAGCCCGCGGACAATACCCAGCTTGTCGTGCAAGGGTTTGGCCACAGGGGCCAGACAATTGGTGGTGCAAGAGGCATTGGAGATGATGTGGTGGTTTTGGGGATCATATTTTTCATGGTTCACACCCAACACGATGGTAATGTCTTCGCCTTTGGCGGGCGCAGAAATGATGACCTTTTTGGCGCCAGCATTGCGGTGGGCCACTGCTTTGGTGGCATCGGTAAACAGGCCAGTGGATTCAATCACAATATCCACGCCCAATTCGCCCCAGGGCAAAGCGGCGGGATCGCGCTCACTCAGTACCTTGAGTGCTTTGCCATTGGCATAAATGGTGTCACCTTCGGCTTTGATTTCGCCGGGAAAAATGCCGTGGACCGAGTCGTATTTTAATAAATGGGCCAGGGTTTTGGCGTTGGTCAAATCGTTGACCGCCACAATTTCAATATCGTTCATCTCTGCTGCGGCGCGGTAAACCTGACGCCCAATGCGACCAAATCCGTTAATACCAACACGAATAGCCATAATCTATACTCTCCTTATGAATAAACATCTGCTTCAGGATAACACGAGTAGGGCAGGGGTTAGGTTCTCGGTTTTGGGTTTTGGGGAGCAGCCGGAAGGGATTTCCCGAGCTCTTCTCTCTGTCGGCCTAACACTTAACACCAAACACCTGCTAAAATCCAGCATCATGTCACATTCGCGTGTTCTCAAACCACTCACCTCAGCTCCCAACGCCTTTACGCTGGATTTTGACCCGCGCTGGTTGGAGCCCTTTCGCCAGAGTTTTTACCAGGATCTGAGCGCCTATTTAAATGCCCCCGAACAGGCCTCGCTCTTTCAGGGCGGGCGTTTGCTTCGGCAGCCGATTGCCAGGCGTGAGAGCCCCTATTATCTTTTTTCGTATGAAGACTACCCTCTGCTCTGGCTCTCGGCGAATACAGCCCTGACCTTGTCCTTGTTTCTGGGGCTGTATGAACAGCTCAATTTGGCCCAACTCTTTGCCGAAAAGACACGTCCTCTGCGTTC
>CAZRFI010000087.1:0-15656 GCA_964598905.1 uncultured Candidatus Sericytochromatia bacterium
TGTACAACACACTTTGGTAGACAGGCTTTTGATACGTCTGGTGGATATGCGACCAATAGCGCAACATGCGATAGGCCATGGCGCTGTCGTTGCTCGATTGCAGCTCCAAATGAAAAATCCAGGTCTGGCCTTCCAATACCGCTTGAAAAACCAAATCTGCTTTCAACTCGCCCACGGTGGGGAAAGAAGCGTCCAACCATTGCAGATCAGAGGGTTCTTTACCTGTCAGCCAACGCACCAGACCCCGGTCGATGTCTTTGAACAGGTCTTTGCTGGTCAGGTCGTATTGTTGTGGGTGAAACACAGGTTTACTCATGGCCTGATCATAACATGCAGCCCCACCAATGGGAGATGGTCTGGAGCAAAGCTTGAAAATGCCCCAAAGCAACCCTGACTATTTCACTTTTGTCTTTAAAACCAAACGCTTTACAATCATTCAAAAACTGAAGCTATGACGAGGCCTTGGTGGCTTTTGGCGACTTGCTGGCCTTGGGGGCCTTGCTCGCTTTTGCGGGTTTGAGATAAGTCGCGGCTTTCTCCACCTCGTGTTTGCTGCCGATATAGACCGGCGCACGCTGGTGGAGTTTGTCCAGGGTCAGATCGAGAATATTTTGGGTGCCGTTGGTCGCTTTGCCACCGGCCTGCTCACAGAGGAAGGCCAGGGGATAGAGTTCAAACAAGAGGCGTAGCTTGCCTTCTGGCGATTTTTTCAGCGCCGGATAAGAAAACAGTCCGCCCCCTTTCATCAAAATCTGGTTAAAGTCGGGCACCAAACCACCGCTATAACGCAGTTTGTAATCTGTGATGACCAAGTCGTCGATAAAATTGCGGTGGGGTTCGATCCACTCGCTGCGCAGACCGCCGGGGCTGTAGATTGAGCCCTGGTCTTTCATGCGAATATTGCTTTTGGTTAAAACAAACTCCCCTTCGGGACAGAGCACAAATTCGTGCACGCCTTTGCCCGAGGTATAGACCAAGGTCGTCAGTGGGCCATAGAGAATATACAGCGAGGCCTGAATATACCGCCCTTTGTTGATCAACTCTTCGGAAGGGTAGATGCCGACAATGGTGCCCACAGCCAAATTGACATCGATCAGCGAAGAACCATCGAGCGGGTCTACCGAGACCGAAAATTTGGGCTTTTTATGCGTGGTTGTGATCGATTTTTCCTGCTCTTCGGAGGCATAATCATGCACATAATCGAGCGAGGTGATCATGTCTTTGAGGATAATATCCGCCTGTTTGTCCACTTCGAGTTGGTCTTCGGCAGAGGTATTCTGGGTGCCCGCCATTTTGCGATTGGCGGCTTGAAGCAAGGCGGAAATATATTTGCCACCGACCGAGATTGTGTGAATCAGGCGGCGCAGATCGGGGTCGATGCCCTCATCGTAGAGAAATTTGCGTAAAAATACTGAGGTATGATCCATGGTGCATGACCTTTCTACAGCTCATTAAGCTGAAAAAATAATACCTGAACTATACCAGAATTAACCGGCAACCACTTCAACCGTTTTGCCTTGATACGAAACCCGATCACCCGGATGTAATTTACGGCTGCGGCGGGTCTCAACCTCGCCATTGAGCATGACATTGCCATTTTGGACCGCAAATTTGGCTTCGCCGCCGGTTTGGCAGAGATCTGCCAATTTTAAAAACTGGGCCAGTTCAATGATCTCCGTTTTAATCGCACAGGTGGGATGTGCGGACAGGTTTTCAGACATGGTCAGAGAGCTCTTCTTCCAATTCGTATTCGTCTTCGGGGTCGTCTTCTTCGAGGGTTTTGCCCAATTCGTAGGCAATGTCTTCTGCATCCAAACCATCGGCACTGTCGCTCGCGGGGGCTTTCTCAGCAGCCATTTCGGCGTCGAGCAGCACCCGTTGCAGCTCTTCGTTCATGCCTCCGGTGGCCATCAGACCAAACATTTTAAAGTCGCCGCGCAGGGATTCAAGCGGGTATTTAAACGTGGCAGGCCGGTTTTTTTCGACCAAAAAATGCCCTATCCAGGCAAAGAAATAACCCGCCAAAGGGGCCAGCAAAAACCAGCGGGGTTTGCGCCGCAGAGCGGCATTGGCCACACAGCCCAGGGCCAAACTGGTGCCAATAAAATGCAAGCGGCGGTTGAGGGGATGCTTGTGCTCTTGGACATAAAAGGGCCAAAAGGCTTCAAAGGTCGTGTATTCTTTTCCGGTCTTTTTACTCACAAAAAATGCTCCTCTGCGCCTGTTTTATAGGCGGCCAGATTATAGTATACTAGAAAGATGCCAAGCGCAATGCAGTCCCTTTCTGCCAATCCCTATCTCACCCGCCACCTGGTTTTTGAGCATTTTTTTAGCGCCGAAGAATGTGAACAGATTGCCTTTGCCGATCTGACCGTCTACCAAGCCGAGGTGAATTACACCCTGCCCGAAAACGCCTCTCTCAGCCAGGTCAATTTGCAACACCGCAACGCACTCAACAAAGCAGTCCCACGCTTGCCCCAATATGAGTGGATCTACGCCCGTCTGATTCACAAAGTGCACGAATTAAACCAGGCCTATTATCATTTCAAATTGACCGCCATGAGTGATCCCCAGATTTTGGAATACCAAAACACGGGCTTTTATGGCACCCATGTGGATATTGGCACAGGTGAATTATCCAACCGCAAGCTGACCCTGGTGGTCTTTTTATCCCCCCCCAGCGATTATCTCGGCGGCGAACTGCGGATCAAACCAGCGGGCATTACCGTGCCCAACCAACAGGGAAATCTGGTCGTTTTTCCGGCCTTTTTGCCCCACGAAGTCCAGCCGGTCACCCAGGGCATACGGCGTTCGCTCGTGAGCTGGATTCTGGGATCGAGTTTTCAATGACAGAACCCCTGATCAAGCCCTTTGCCCATCCGGTCAACGACACATTGATGCGGGCCCTGTTTTTCCCCAATGAGTTCAGCCCCGAAGAGTGCCAGCGTCTGCGAGCGATTCCCGCAGATGCCGATCTGACCCGTCATTACCAGCAGATCGCCGCGCAAGACATGCCTGTTTACAGCCAAAATGGGCGCTTTACACCTGAGCTTTTGCCTTATCAGCCTCAAAACGAATGGCTCTTTGATCGGCTCGGAAAAATCCTGCAGAGCGTGAATCAGGACTATTATCAGTTTGAATTGGGCAATCTGGCTGGCACCCAACGCGTCCGTTTTGGCACTGGCGATTACCTCGACTGGCACTTGGAGTTGGGTGAAGGCCTGTTCTCGCTGCGCAAAATCAGCCTGATTCTGTTTTTGAGCCCCGCCAACGAATACACAGGTGGCAAGCTTGAAATTGGCAGCAGCAGCCAGCGCCACCAAAACCAATCCCAGGGCAGCCTGCTGATTTTCCCCGCTTATTTTATGACCCGGATTCACGCGGTTCAAAGCGGCGAATTGGCGTTTTTACAGACCTGGGTCCATGGTAAAAATCCCTTTGCCTGAGATCAGCGAAAACCCAGCTGCCCACAACCGCTACCTGACCCGCTACGTCTCTTTGCCGGGCTTTTTAAACCCCAGTGAATGCCAGCGGCTGATCGACAGCAAAGGGGCCTTTCACCAAGCCAAAGTGGTTGCTCAGCAATCGGGAGACGTTCAACTCAGTTTAAACGAGCGCAAAACCGATACCAAAAGCATTGAAGACAATCCCGAAACCCACTGGATTTACCAACGCCTGCGTGAGACCTTGGTGCGACTCAATCGCCAGACCTTTCGCTTTCAACTCAAGCGCTTCTCTGCCCCAGAGATTTTAAGGTATGAAGCGAGCGGCTTTTATGCCCCCCACTCGGATTTGGGCCAAGGGGAAACGGCTTCACGCAAATTGAGTGCGGTCACACTCTTGTCTCCCCCCGAGAGTTATACCGGCGGGGAATTGGTTTTTTATCCGCGTTTTACCCCCTGCCCACGGGAGCAGGGCACCCTCTTCCTCTTTCCCTCTTATATGATGCATGAAGTGAAGCCCGTCAGCATGGGCCAACGCTATACCTTGGTGACCTGGGTACACGGACCGTGTTTGCACTAAAAAACACCTTCCCCAGCGATTTTCTCTGGGGCACAGCCACCTCGGCCTATCAGGTCGAAGGCGGAATTCTCAATGATTGGAGCGCCGCCGGACACGATGCGGGGGCGGGCGCGGCCCATGCCGAGCGTTACCCTGAAGATTTTGAATGGGCCCAAAAATTAAACACCAACGCCTTTCGCCTCTCCTTGGAGTGGGCCCGTTTAGAGCCCCAAGAGGGGCTCTGGGACAGCGCTGCCGAGGCCCATTATCTGCGCGTTTTTGAGGCCTTAAAAGCAGCGAACCTCGAACCGATGGTGACACTTTTTCACTTTACCTTGCCGGTCTGGTTTGCCGCCAAAGGGGGCTGGACCCGTTCTGAAAACGGGGTTTATTTTCAGCGCTTTGCCGAGCGGGTAGCCGAACGCTTTGGGCATTGTGCCCGTTTGTGGATCACGCTCAATGAGCCGATGGTCTATGTCTTTAAATGTTTTGACGAAGGTCTTTGGCCGCCGTTTGTCAACGATCGCCGTGTGGCACTCACGGTCTTTCAGAACCTCTTGAAGGGGCATACCCTGGCTTATCACAGCCTGCACGCATCAGCCAAACAGGTTCAGGTCGGGATCGCCAAAAATTTCACCTTGCTCGAACCGCTCCAGTGCCTCAATCCACTCGATCAACTTCAGGCCTATTTTCAGGATCGGATCTTTAACCGGGCCTTTGTGATGGCCCTGATGGAAGGCCATTTTGAGATGTATTTGCCTGGCTCGGGAAAAATCACTGTGCCTTTTGATCCTGCCATGCGCGGCAGTTTGGATTTTTTGGGGGTGAATTATTACACCCGCTTTCGGGTCAATGCTCAGGGTGCCCATCTGACACCGCCAGAGGTTCCCTGTTCGGATTTGGGCTGGGAAATCTATCCCGAAGGCCTGCTGAAGGTGCTGCAATTGGCTCAGCACCTGACAGAGGCCCGCAATCTGCCCCTGTATATCACCGAAAATGGACTGGCCGATGCCACGGATCTGCTGCGGGGGCCGTTTTTGACCGCCCATCTGGCTCAATTGGCCCAAGCGCTTCAGGCCGATATCCCAATCAAAGGTTATTTTTATTGGAGTCTACTGGATAATTTTGAATGGGCCGAAGGCTATGGCCCGCGTTTTGGGCTGCTGGATGCCGAGCGGCGTTTGCGGCCCTCAGCCAAACTCTACCAAAGCCTAATTCAAGCAGCGCAGACCCAACCCCTGTTGACAAGTCACAACGTTGCCCCGTCCAAACCAAGCTCTAGCGGGTTCTTTGAAGCGTTAGACAACGCTAGAGAAGCGCTCAGGAACGTTTAAATACACGGGCCCAGCAGGCCCCTTCCCCCATTAAAGCAAAAATTAAAAACACCAGTGCAATGGCACTTAAAATTTGCAGAAGCATGATTTCCCCGTTATTGTCATTTTAAAGGCATTTTAAAGGCGTTTAGAAGACGCTCTCAAATCACTTTAAAGTCAGTTACCACAAGGCTTTAAGACTGTTTAAAATAATCTTTTTTAACCTGCAAATGATCTTAACACAGCGCCGCCCAGAAAGGGAGAGTTTAAGAGCTATGATATGCTGAAAAAGAGAGAAAATGAGATTCAGGAGCCCCCCATGGAAATCCCCTCCCTGTCGCCGCAAGAGCAAGATCTGATGGCCCGAATTCTGGCCAAAGGCTGGCTCTCTGAGGCTGAAATGCAAGCTGTTTTAAACAAGCGAGAAGCTGCCTGGAAAAAAGCCTGGACGTCGCAGCAGGGTCTCTCTGCTGAAATTTCGGAGGAAAGTGGCTGTCTCTGTTTTAACAGCTTTCCCGAGGGAAAACTTCAAGCCACTGTGCCCCTGGAAAAAGAAGCCAAAAAACCGGGCCCCCAAGTTTGGGGGCGAGATGTGGTTTATCTCAATCCCGAAGATGGGCGTCTGCTGGAATACCGTGCTCTGCCCGCCACTTACCAACCCCGCCTGATTCTGCCCGAGAATGGCGGTGCCTATCTGGGCAATTTTGAAAAACGAGATCCCTACTTGGGAGCCGGCAATCAAAGCCTGGACGTGCGCCTGTCGCGTGAAGCGGGCTTTCGCCCCTGCGATCTGACGGTCTCCCCACGCAACCAATTGCTGCTGGTGAGCAACCGCAAAGCGGGCACCTTGCAAGTGATCTCACTCTTGACCCTGCGCCAATTGGCCTTGGTTCAGGTGCGCCCGCCAGGCAGTTTAAAAGCGATCAATACGGCCATTGATGCTGAAGAAAAAAATGTCTATTTGACCGATCAGAGCAGCCCTCAATTGCATATCCTCGATTTGGGTTCGTTTCGCCTGCTCAGTTTGCAAACCGGCCTGGGCGTTTTGGGCAATTTGGTCTGTGCCCCAGATCCGCGCTATTTGTATTTGCTCACGCTCAAACCGCAGATGCGCCTGTTTTATTTTGATGTCGAGAGCTTTCAGTCTGTACAGGAATTGAGCCTGAAAGGGGAGGCCTTTAGCCAGATCAGCGATCGCCCAACCGATCTGATGCAGCTGAGCCCGAATCAGGAGCACCTGGCTCTGATCACCTGTCTGAACGAACCCACGCCCCTGACCCCGGTGGTGCATATTATCCGCACCGATACAATCAAAACGATTCGGCGCTACGCGATCAAAGAGGGCTGCCACCCTGCTGCGCTGGTGACGGGCCTGCCAAATCCATTGCAAGCATTGGAGGCTTACAAACTGGCCAATTGGCTGAGTGACAAAATTTCACTGGCCCAGATTCGCGAACTCAATGCCCCACAGGATGCTATTTTGGCAGATTCGCCTGTGGCTCCCACTGCCGCCCCAGAAGAAACCGAGGCCTTTGTGGCCGTGGCTCCCCCCGAAACAGACTCGGAAGTCGCTGCCCTGCTCTCACGGCCAGCTCCGCCGATCAGCTTGCCCGCCGAGGCCGAAGCGGCACTGGTAGAATTGTTGGTTCAGGTCTTTTACCAGGAGACCCAGATACATCTGCGCACCTATCCAGCTGAAGTCAAACGCCTGCGCCAGGCCGCCCACGAACTCAAACTGGAGCTGGAGCAAAAGTACGCGGTCATGGCCCAGGTCGACGCGGTCTTGGAGCAGTATAATTTTCAGACCCTGATCACCCGCGATGCCCTGATTCAAACCGCCCATCCGCTGATGAAAGGCAAACGCCTGCCCTTTGCTCCAGCTGAGAATTGCCCACTTTGCCAAGCCTCTTTGGCGCCACCGGCTCTTTGTCATGCCTGTGGCTTTCATCTGCCCGAAGCGGCAGGCGAAGACAAAGGCCCTGAATTGGCCCCCTCGCTGGAGGCCTTTGCCCATTTGCTCGAAGGCCAAATTCTGCTCTGTTTGCCCGAAAAGGCCGAACTGCAATTGCTCAACAATTGGCACCGCCCACTCTGGACGCTCACGGGCCCCAAAGGCCATTTTCAAACCCCCGTTTATGCCGTGGCCCTTGAAAACAACCACTACCTGCTCACCGATCAAGCGGCCCAGAAAGTGCTGGAGATCAATGCCAAAGGCCAGGTTCTCTGGGAGAGCAAAATCCCCCTCAACAGGCCTCAGATGGCCACAGTTTGTACAGAAAATGGCGAAGAACTGGTTCTGATCGCCGATGCCAATCGCGTGATCGCCCTCAATCGCCAACAGCAATTGCGCCATGTCTGGGGCGACGAAACAGGTCTGCCCCTTAAAAATCCCTGTGATATTCAGCGCACAGCCAAAGGCACCTGGCTGATCACCGACAGCAATGGCGTGCTCGAAGTGAACAGCGAACGCCACGTCTTGCATAAATGGGGCCGCTTTCAGGGGCTCAAACGCCCTGTTTCAGCTCGCCGCATCGGCAGAGGCCAGGTGCTGATTGTCGATGCGGAGCAAGGCAAAATCCTGATCTTTAAAGACAATAAACAGGAACAGGCCTTTACCTATTGGCCGCCTCCCAAAGCCTCGCCACTGATGAGTAAATCACCGCCACCAGAACGGGTACTGTATACCGCCAAAGGCGAACTGATCTTGATCGGCAGCAAGTTCTGGCTGCAGTTTCAACCTGAACTGGGCAAACACCGCTGGGTCTCGACCTTGCCCCAAGATCGCAGCACACACACCCATCAAACCGGCCCCATTCCTCAAATAGCGAAGATTACACCGCCGTCTTCGCCTTATACGGCATTGCTCAAACAGGTCAGTTTTCTGACCGAGGCCGAACCCGCTCTGATCAATACCTTGGCAGAAAAATTGGTCCCTGTTTCCCTGGAAGCAGGGGAATGGGTCTTTCATGAAGGAGAAGTGGGCAGCACCCTCTATTTTGTCGCAGAAGGCGAAGTCGCAGTGGTGCAAGAAGCCAAAGCAAATGTGCTGGCTCAACTGGGGCCAGGCGATCTCTTTGGCGAAATGGCCCTGATTCTGAGTGAGCCCCGCAGTGCCGGGGTGCGCGCCCGCAGCCAATGCCAATTGCTGATGCTGGAGCGCACAGATTTTAAAGCGGTGGTGGCCAAGTTTCCGGGCTTGGCCAAAGACTTGCGCGTGGTGGCTCACCGCCGCAAGGTCTTGGCCCATCAGCTCAAAACCTCCAAGAACCAAGATTTGGTTCACCGTCTCAAGTCCAAAATGGCGATTGGCAAATTGCGCGAAATGCCCTTTTTTGAAGGCGGCGAAGAGGCCTTTTATGACACCCTGGCAAGCTGTTTGCGGCCATTGAATTTTTTACCGGATCAAGAGGTCTTTCAGCAGGGCGATCCTGGCCACTCGGTCTATTTTATCAGCCGGGGGGCCGTGGGAGTCTTTCAGGACAAAGGCAAAACCCCCAGCGTGGAATTGAGTGTCGGCGATGTCTTTGGCGAAATGGCTCTGGTCACAGAACAACCCCGCAACGCCACCGTGCGCAGCCTGGGCTATTGCCAGTTTTTTGAATTGGAGCGGGAATCCTTTGATCATGTCTGCCACCAATTTCCGCATTTTTCTGAGCGCATGCGCCAATTGGTGCGCCAGCGCCAAGAAATGAATCTGCTCAGCCAAACAGGCCAGCGGATCATGCCTGTGAATATCTCAGATTGGCTTTCAGCCACCGAGGCCTGCTCCTTTTACACCAGCCCCTTGCAAGAGCGGCTGATGGCTTTGAATAAAAACGGTGAGTTGATTGAGGCCTGGGGCCCAGACAAAGGTCTGCATCTCTTTCAGCCCTTTCGCGTGAATAGCTGCAGCGGCAGCTTGATGTTGGCCGACACTGGCAACGACAGGGTGCTGGAATTGGAGCAAAAAACCCAGAAAGTGCTGAGAGAATGGGGAGACCACCGCCTGGGCCTGCAACAGCCGCGCTCGGCGGTCAAAACCTCGGGCGGCTTTTATCTGATTGCCGACGAAGGCAATCAACGCCTGATTGCGATTACGGGAGAAGGGCAGATTGTCTGGGAATACACCACGCCCCACGAGATTTTGAGCCCGTATTATGCCGAATTCACCCCCGGAGACGGCATTTTATTTGCAGACACAGCAATGCACATTGTGCGCGAGATCAACCGCAATGGCGAAATACTCTGGAGCTATGGCTCGCTGCTGATAGCCGGTTCGGGCCCAGATGAACTCTGTGAGCCGATGTGTGCCCGGCGTCTGCCCGACGGCCAGACTGTAATTGCAGATACCGGCAACGAGCGCCTGCTTTGGGTCAACCCAGCTGGGCGTCTGAGCCACAGTTGGCACCCCCCGGCCCACGGCAAATTCCGCCGCCCTGTGCATATTGAGGTGCTGCCAGAGGGCGAATTATTGCTTTACTCAGGCCAATCAGAGGTCGTAACCCTGCTCAGCCCGCAGGGCAAGCAGCTCTGGGAAAAAGAACTGCCCCAAGTCACTTATTAGGCCACTTATTAGGACAGCTTTTCGGTCGTTTAGGCCTTGTGGTAAACCGGGATCACGGCCCCACTGACCGCGCGGGCCTCTGGTGAGGCTAAAAAGGCAATCACGTGGGCCAGATCTGCGGGCGTGACCCAGCTGGAAAAATCTGCGTCGGGCATACTGGCCCGATTGGGGGGCGTGTCGATCACACTGGGCACGACAGCATTGACAGTCACAGACGTCTCGCGCAATTCTTGGGCCAAAGACTGGGTAAAATTGACCACCGCCGCTTTTGAAAGGGCATACGCTGAGACCTGGGCCGCGCCCGCAAAGGCCTGACGGGCGCCAATATTGACCACCCGCCCAGCCTCAGAGGCCAAGAGCAGAGGCAAAAGCGCTTGGGTGGTGAGAAACGTGGTGCGCACATTGAGACTGAGCATTTTTTCGAGATCGTCTGATGAGGTCTCGGCAAAGGCCCCCCAATGAAAGCCGCCGACAATATTCACCAAGGCGTCAAGACCCCCAAATTGGCTTTGAATCTGCGTTGCAAACTGGGCCAGATCTTCGCCTGAAGTGCCGTTGACCACAAAAGCGTGGAGAGATTGACCGGCTGGACGCGTTAAAAAGGCTTCAGACGCCGGGCGCACATCTGTGACAAGCACCCGATCTCCCTGGGCCAGAAAACGCTCCACCACCCCAGCTCCGAGTCCACCGGTTCCACCCGTGACCAATAGGGTTCTCATTGCCAATCTCCTCACTTTGTCTTGTGTTATTTTGATTTGTTTCGGGCATTTTAGCAAATTTTCAAGCTCCACCGTGGTGAGGCATATTTCAGACTCTCAGCAGATTCTCAGGCTAATTTAACCACAACTTAACCAACAAATGCCGCCTTGAGGTTGAAATCGAAGATCATCTGAGCTTTAATTAAAATAAGCTCAAGTAAAGGTTGTCTTTTGATGAAACTATTGAACCGTACCCTTCTTGCATCCAGCTTCCTGGCCCTTTTAGCGGCCTGCCAAAGTTTGCCTCTCAGCAATGGCCTCAATCCAGCGCTGAATCAGACAGCCTTGAACCCGGCACAACTTCAGAGCTTTGCCCGCTCCAATGCTCGCAACGACTGGTTTACCCAACTCCCCCCCGCCCTCCAGAGCTATTATGCTGAAGCCCGTGGCAAAACAGGCGCAGAACTCTTGAGCGCTCTGCACACGATTATCTCCCGCAACACCACCGCTTTGGGATATGGCGAAGCCCGTTCGTACATGTACGGCCTGGCAGATAATTTCAGCAATGGCAATCGGACCGGCGTGGAGGATGTCTACTCGGATCTGTTTATCCCAGGCAAAACCGGCAATGGCAACGATTACCGCGAACAGGGCGACATGAACCGCGACGGCACCGCTGGCGATTTTATCAATTGCGAGCACACCTGGCCGCAGTCCTTTTTCAACAAACAGCTGCCGATGGTCTCGGATATGCACCATCTCTTCCCAACTCTGAGCAAACCCAATGGCATGCGTGGCCACCATCCCTTTGGCATGGCCAGCGAAGGCCGCGTGAGCTACTCCACCATCAGCGGTTCCAAACTGGTGGTTCGCAGTGGTCGACTGAGCCCCAGCACCGCTCCCGACCTCGAAAAAGGCCTGACTCCGTTTAGCGACAGCGATGCGGTATTTGAACCCGGCAACAAACAAAAGGGCAATACTGCCCGTGCCATGTTGTATTTCTGGGTGCGCTATTACGACCGCAATATCCGTGGCGGCGCCTTTGATGCCCAAGACTTCTGGGCCCGCCGCGTGCCCATGTTCAAACAGTGGGCTGAGCAAGTGGATCCCGTCGATGAGCGCGAACGTACCCGGCATGATCTGATCGCCAAAAAACAGGGCAACCGCAACCCTTTTATCGACATTCCCAATCTGGTCAGCCTGATTGGTGAACCCGCTCTGCAAAAGGTCAATTAAACGATCGTCAGTTGAACTCCCCCTCTTGGAGGCTTCCCACGAAGCCTCCTTTTTTCATAAAAAGCTCACAAGGCCTGCAGCGCAGCTTCAATCGCATAACGCACATCGGCATGGCGGGCCTTGGGCAAGAGCTTTTGCAAATCGGGCTTGGCCTCACTGGCCGCTTTGCCCATGCGCGCAAGAATTTTGACCAATTTGTATTGCAGGCCGGTTTCGTTGAGATCGAGCCCCATCAATTTTTTGCGCAAGGCGGGCACAGCCGGTTTGCCAATGAGCACCAGGGCCTCTTGGGCATTTTCGGAAAGGGCGTAATGGGGATCGCCCAGCACGTTGAGCAGAAAGGTCAGGGCTTCGGGTTTGTTGCAGCGCTGTCGCCCCAATAAAAGCAGGGCCTGGGCCTGCATATCTTGTAATTCACGCAGATGGTCGAGATCTTTGAGCTGTAAGAGCCGCAACAGGGCCGCTTCTGTTTGGGCTGCCGGGGGATTGGATTTGCTTAAAAAATCCATCGCCGTCTTGCGCTGGCCCCAGTCAGAAGCCTTGAGAATGGCCTGGGAAGCCTCTTGCACCGAGGGAATCAGACCAGGAATGGCAATCCGCTGGCGAATGCAAAAATCGATGCGATCTTGCTTTTGACTGGTATAGCGGGCCTCGCGGGTATATTTGGCGAGTGCCCCCTGATTCAAACGGACAAACTCAGGCAAAATCGCAGTGGCATCAGGCGCTTTTTCAATCAGATAAGCCAAGTCAAAGAGTTTGTCCCCGATTTTATCGGCTGCATCGGCCCGGCTCACCAACGCCGCGGCCATCTCGACCAGGGCTTTGTGTTTGCTCACTGGCAGGGCCGGATAAATGCCTGTCATCACCTCCAACATTTCAACCTGCTCGCGGGTTTCGCGCCCAGCAACCGGGCCAAATTGTTCCAGCACATAAAAACGCAAATCAGGGCGCTCACGCAGACCGGGCAAAAGCTGGGAGACCGCTTGAGACTCTGTCAACGGACGCGGACGGCCCAATTGTCCCTGGCGCACGCGCCCAAACCATTGATCGATGCGGGCCTGGTCGCGGGCGGGCTGCGGGACATAGAGATCGTCACCAAGCAAACGGTGCAGGCCAATATGCTGAATGCCTGGAGGGGTTTTCTCAAGCGCCGCCAGCCCGGCTTCCCACTCAGCATTGTCGATCTGTTTATCGACGCTGAAATAATGCAGGATTTCTTGCATGCGGTAATCGTCCCCGGTATAGCTCAAGCTGCGCAGGGTCTCTTGCAAAAAGGTCTGGTAAAGGGGAGACACCCATTTATAGCGGTAAAAAGCCCCGATCAGGCTGTAGTGAATCTTGCCACAGGGGCCATTGTCGAAGGGAATTTGCACAGCCGCTTTGACGATGTCTTCGACCTGGGCTGGCTGGCTGAGATCTTTGAGCGCGGCCAGCAGCTTTTCGGGTTTGCCACCACAGGGATCCGGCGGGGGGCCCGAAGCTTGGGGCAGAGGCGCTGAAGATTTCTGAAAGAGTTCAAGCTGCTCGGTTTTTAAACTGGCGCGCAGAGAGCCTGAGTAGAGGATCTCTCCCGTGACAGCGCTCAATAGGCGCACCTGCAATTCCAGCCCGCCAGCCAGAGAGAGGTATGAGCCCGTCAAAATCGCATCGATGGGCAGAATTTCCCCCAATTTTTGGGCCTGGCTGCCACTGACCAATTCCGACAGCGAGAGGGCCTGTTCTTTGACCACCAGATCCAAACGCTGGCGCTCAAAGAGCCGAAAGGCTTGCTTTTGAGGAGCCAAAGCCGTGACCAAAGCGTTGCCCAAATACTCTCCCATGCCCAGATCGCGCAGGCCCGAACCAGCCACCAAAGGCAGAACAGCCAAACGCAGCGGTCGCCCCTGCCCCTGAGCACTCACCATTTGCTGGGCCAATTGAGAGAGCCCTTGCTCCAAAGAGAGGCTCTCTTGGGCTTGTGCACTTGAAACGAAGCCAAGAGCAGCAATAGGCACGGTCACAGACGGAGCAGAGAAAAAACTCAAAAAAGCCAGGCCCAGCGAGACAGCTCCCAAGGGCTTAAAACGGCAGTGGTTCCCCATCAAACGATTCTCCTTGCAACATCTTTTCGAGGTGAGTCAACAGAGCTTGCTCTTCGTCGGCAGTGGGAACATAGGGCTGGACAAACTGCGCATCTGGCCATTGTGCCTGCAGCGCTTGCAAAGGAATCGGCAAGGCCAAAGGTGCAAAACCCATCGTTTTAAGCTCTTCTGGAGACAAAATTGTCGGCAAAAACACCGGGCCCCGCTGCCAACGTGAGCGCATCCAGGGCCCAGCCATCAGCACAGGGTCCCACAAAACCGCATCAAAATGTCCGGCCCATTCTGCCTCAGGCCCAAAGTCTTCGGGGTTGAGCAAAACCAGCTCAGGACCAGATTCGGGGTCAAAGCCCTCTGAAGCCATCCATGCCAACAGTTGATCTTGCGCATCTTCGAGAGAGCCCTGTTTGGGCATGATCACCAGGGCGATTTCAGATTCGGCGGTATAGGCCTGTAAATAGGCCCTCAGCCAATTTTCACAATGCCCATTTTCACAATGCGCTGTGCCAAGCTGTAAAAACAGCAAGAGGCAAAAGGGCTGCTCCGTCGGTAACTCTCCCAAAGGCTTTGGCCACAGACCGGGCCACTTTAGTGGCAGCACTGCATGGGGCAAAGTGGACAGTTGCAGCTGCGCTTGAGACAAAAGGGCGGGCTCAGACACAGAGAACCAGCTTGCATTCTGAAAAACCGACTCGGGCACAGCTCCCATGCCGGGGGACGCGACCAAATCCACGCCACAGCCATCTTGGGGCTGTGTCAGCGGCAGCAGCGTTTGTGAATCGTAATACGTCCACTCGGGGCGGCGCTGCTTTAAAAATTGACTCAAGCTGTGCTGTCGGCGTTTTTCTCTGCCACTGGCAATCGCGGTTGTGTAGCGCTGCTCCAAGGCCTCAACATAATCGGCAAAAGAGAGGGGGGGCGTCATCAGGGCCTGCCAGCACAGAATCGGGGAAGGGTCATCAATCAGGGCCTGAAGCTGCTGGGCCAGAGCCCGCGCGTCTCCCGCAGGGTAGAGGGCCCCTGTACCGGCCTGAAGATAGTCGGGAATGCCGCCAATGTCGGCCCCGACCACGGGCACCCGCGCAGCCTGAAACTCGCCAATCACCAAAGGTGAGTGGTCGTAACAGACCGAAGGCACCACACCCAGGTCCAATTGGCAGAGCAAAGCGGCATGCTCGGCGTCTTCAAAGCGTCCGGCAAAGGTCACACAGCTCTTGCGGTCAAAGGCCTTGAGCTGTTGCAAATAGTCGGGGGGCCCTTCGCCGTAGATCACAATCTCAAAATCACCGTGTAAATACTGGGCCGCTTCAACCAGGGTATGCACCCCTTTGATCGGCAGCACGGCCCCGGTAAAACCAATCCGCAATTTAGAATTGACAGCGGGAACCCGTTTTTCGCCGGCTTCTTGCCAAATCTTAACTGCGCGTTCGTTGCCGAGTTTGAGAATGTCGATTTGGCCAGGGTCGTAGCCATTTTCGACCATCAGGGTTTGCACAGATTGGGACGTGGCCAAACAGGTGCCCACCCGTTCGCGGTAATGGGCCTGCAGGGTGTCGCGCCGGTTGATGTAGCGCTCCCCCGAGAGCGGTGCCTGGGTGCAGTTCAGGCAATTGCTGCCACTGGCATTGACCCCTTGGCAAAGGGCCAAATTGGGCAAATTGAGATAGAGGGTCGGGCAGAGCAGCCAGAAATTGTAAGGGGTGTAAAAACTGGGCAAACCCGCCTCCCAGGCCAAGTCGGCAATGCCCAGCGAGAGCCCAAGAAAATTGTGGTAATGCACCAGATC
>CAZRFI010000088.1:0-15597 GCA_964598905.1 uncultured Candidatus Sericytochromatia bacterium
AGGAATACCACCTATACAGCCACCATTACCGGGGGAGCCAAAGATTTGGCAGGCAATGCCCTGGCCAGCAATAAGGTCTGGACCTTTGCCTCAGCAGCCGGTCCGGCCCCAGTCAATCTGCGCTCGGCTGGAGATTTTGTGATTCTCGCGAAATCGGGAATCTCAACGGTTCCGACCTCGGCAATCACAGGAGATATCGGGGTAAGCCCGATTGATCTGACCGCGATCACAGGGTTTTCAATGACATTAGACGGCTCCACAACCTTTGCCACGGCTGGACAGGTGACCGGCAGGATTTATGCCGCCAACCTGACACCGCCGACCCCCACCAAAATGACCACGGCCATCGGAGATATGGAGATTGCCTACAACGATGCGGCAGGCCGTGTGGTACCCAATTTTATTGAACTGGGTGCCGGACAAATCGGCGGACAAATACTGACCCCAGGTCTGTATAAATGGGGAACAAATGTCTTGATCTCCACCAATGTCGTCTTAAACGGTGGGGCCAACGATGTTTGGATTTTCCAGATTGCGGGGGATCTGAACCAAGCCACGGCCAATGTGATCCTGACAGGTGGAGCGCTGCCCAAGAATGTGTTCTGGCAAGTAGCCGGAACGGCCATTCATGCCAGCAACGCCCATATGGAAGGCATCATTCTGGGTAAAACCGCGATCAATATGGGAACAGGGGCCTCCATCAATGGTCGCCTCTATGCCCAGACCGCAGTGACCTTGCAACAGAATGTGGTGACTAAACCCGCGCCTTAAGCACGGGGTAAGAACTGCCCAGCCCAGCTGGGTACAGTTCAAACAAACAAACGGCCCCCCTGGATGTTTAATCCAGGGGGGTTCTTTGTCATCAAAAACTTAATAAGTTAACAGATGCTTCCGCAAGTCTGCCGGGGACTCAATCGTCTGATTGCGAATTTGCACATACTGACGCACAAAGCCCTGTAATTCAGCACTGGGTGCGGGTAGGGGAAGCAATGGGGGCAGTGGTGCTGGTGGTGTCAAAGCAGTGATAATTTGATCCGCTGTTTGTGTGTTAGTAGCCAGATTCCAATTGGGCAATAGACTTAGACTCTGCAGATGGTTTTGGGCATCGGGCAAGCCCTGCAATTGCTGATTAATCAGGTCTGTGTAGTCAAAACTGTCGCGAACGCGGGCATAGGTTTGAATAAAGGTGGTCGGGTCAGGCACCGGCAAAGGCAGACCCAGAGCGGCAATAATCTCATTCGCAGTCTCTCTTTTTAAGATCTGGGCATCTATATTGCTCACGTTTTGAATATGGGTCGTCGCATCTGGGTGCACACTCAGCCGGATTTCATCCAAGCTCGTGTGTTGGGCATCGCGGGCAGTGACATAATTGCGCACAAAGGCCTGAAGCTCATTCGAAGGTGCTTGCATAGCGCCAATGATGACATCAGCCGTGTCTTGATTTAAGTTCGCTGCTGAAAGGGCAATGAGCGGATCTGCGATCTGTGCAGCAATGCTATCCAAATGGGTATTGGCATGGGGGTCCAAAAGCAATTGGGCTTTTGCTGTCAATCCAGGCACGGAGACAGCAGGGCCTTCCAGCAATCCCCCGCCATTGGGCAGATCAGCCCCAAGATCGCGAATGGCAGTCAAGAGAGCCTGGGTTTTAGCAGGTTGGGCGGGGTCTTTTAAGATCAGGTCCTGTAAGAGCCCAAAGACTTCATGGGCCTGGGCCCCCTCAATCAATACTTTGACCAATTTTTGCTGATCCGCAAGCGGCGCACCCGTACCTCCAGGATGAGGTGTCGCAAACACCCTATTGTCCATACTCTCCAACGCATTCAAACGCTGATAGGCAGGCATATCATCCACATGCATCTGTAAAAGCTCATGGGTTTTAGCAAAACGGGCTGCGTAACCTGCTGTAGTCGGACTCAAAACAGGCAGGGCCAAAGCAGCCCAGTCCTTCATCATCGTGGCACGGGTCTGAGGAGATACCGTTTCGCTGGCAGGCCCATCTCCGCGAAAATCTTGGGCAATGATTCTTTCATAGCTTGTTTGCAGCGCAGCTTTGGCCGGAGCAGCATCTATATTACCCGTTGTACGAAACAAATGAACAAAAGAGGCTTTCATGCTGCTTTGATACTGACGCAAGTTGGTCAGAAAATCAGTTTTGGACATGACCTGATCGCCTCTGAAAAGCGCTTTGGACATTTCCAAGACCTGCATCGGATTTTCTGGCCTTGCCCCGCGAGCAGCGACAAATTGGGTCACAAAATTAGTCAATTCAGCCTTGACCACCAAAGGAGCAGGAATTGCATGGCCTGAAACAATTTGTGTCCCAGGGTAAATGGCTTCTACTTGTTCGTTACACTCGGCAATCACAGCTTGAGGTGTCTTTCCAGGATTGTCAGCTCGGTATTCTGGGGGTATGACACCCCGCAAAGCCACCAACTGAGTAATAAAGGTATGTAGGGGGACGGGAACAGCAAGCAAGGCAAGTGCCTGCTCAATTTCTTGAACAGAGCCCTTGTTCAAGATTGCAGGGGGAACAGCTGCGAGGTCTTGCAAACGCTGAGCCTGTTCAGGCAGTGCCAGAAATGCCATTCTTGTTTGGGTCTTGGTAATAATTCCCTGCCCAATCTCAGCTGCCGAGCCTGTTCTAAGCAAATTCATATCGTTGATACCGGCCAAGGCCTCGATATGTTGTTGTGGATTGGCAAGGGCCAAGAAATTAGCGCGCTCAAGAAACTCCGGGTGAACAGTGCCAATATCCTGCAAAGCTTGAGCCACAACTTGTGCTGGTGTGGTATTTCCGGCCCCCCGAATTTCCACAAACTTATGCACAAAGGTGACCAAATGGTCACTTGGAGGGAGAGCCAAAGCGGCCAAAATTTGGTCAACAGTGCCTGTTTGCAAGATGTTTTGCTGGAGATTCCCCAGAGCAGCCAAATGCTGGGTACGGCCAGGAATAGCCAAGAGATCGAGTTGGTTGAGCTTAAGAGCTGGCTCTTTACGTAACTCAAGGGCTGTTTTTGCATAGACCTGTGCCGGTGTTAAAGCCGCAGCACCTCTGACGGCCACAAACGAGCGAATAAATTCAGAGCGAGCGGGATTGGCTCCGGCATTTGCAGCAAGGATAATAGCTGCGGCATCTCCTCCTGTGAGCACATCTGCTTGCAATGCGGCCAAAGCCTGGAGATGATCTGCGGCATTGGGAAGAGCCATGAAATCCACTTTATTGTTGAGGGCTGTTTTATTGCCCCTGAGATCATTGAGAGAATTATCCACCACAGCCTGAGGCAAGGGTCTGGTGCCTGCAGCCCCAGCAGTCCCACGGATATCCACATACAAATGAATAAATTTACTCAGTTCCGGCCCCGGAGCAGGTAGGCCCAAAGCTGTAATAATTTGACCTGCATTATTCGTTCGCAATACTTGCGGATCAAGCCCACTCAAAGCCTGGACATGCTGCGGAAGATTGTCCATGGCCAATAAATCAACCATATTCATTTTTTTGGTGATCATTGTCTGCGAAACCAGCGCTGGATACCCCCCCTGCTGAGAAGAGAGATGTCCCACAGCAAAAAACTGCTCGACCATGCGACTGGGGGATTCATGCCCCGGATTCAGCCTCAAAAACGCCGGGGAACCGGGAGGGGTGACAACCAAATAAGAGGTGTTTAAAAAACTAAAACTGTCCCGAAGTTCAATCCCACTCGTGTTGAGCCGACCTGAAGCACTGGTGGCCCCTACGGCATCACCGCGAACGACAAAGGGCAAAGCGGGAACACTGCTATCCAATGAGCGGTCTGAAGACGGGGGCCAGACAAAGCGATCAATAAACTGGGCTTTTTGGGCTGCATCTTTAATCAGCTGAATTTCATTGGCAGAGGTACAGCGAATTAAATGGGTCAGGAACTGGCTCTCTCCTTTGACCATCTTGCCAGTGCCATCAACAGCCAAATTGCCCAGACGGTCACACGAGTCGGTCATAAATTGCTTAGCGGGGTTAAATTTATCATCGCCGTTGTTAACCATGGTGATGCTTCCAGCCATGACTTTGGCAGACCCCAAAGAACCATATTTTTGATAGCTTTTGCACAAAATGACATTTAAGGAGCCATCATCAATTTTGGATTTGAGGGCTGTCATCAGGTCATTGAGTTTGGTTGTATCGCTTTCAATCGTGACATCCAAGATCAGTGTGGTGGGATTGTGGTCCTGAATACGCCGATTGACCTTGGCTGCCAAATCCTGAATATTGACACTGGCTTGGGGGGTACTGGGATTGAGGGCTGCTGTAATAATGGGTTCATTGGCATTGCCCAATTGTCCCCCTTTTAAAAGCTCTGGCACCTCAAAATAATTCAGGTTGTCTCCCCCCTGAATCACCTGTTCAACCTGCCCCCCTTGGTGCATGGTTTTGGCCGCAGCAAAAGCTGTGCTCAGGGCATCCATACCACTTGAGGCATAGCCAACTGTAATCCCATTTTCGGGGAGGTCATTGAGGATAGGGGTTCTATCCATGCGCACCGCCGCTAACCCACTCTCGAAGTCCTGAGGCCGATAGGGCTTGGCTTCGGTCAAGACAATTTGCAATTCTTCGATTAAAAAATTAAAGGCTTTCGAAAATTGTTCAGGATGCTCTCCCGAAGCCACCATCACATTGAGCAACTTTTCAATCTGCTGCAGGGAATTGTCAATCAGGGGATTGGTTCTTTGATCATCCGGAATGTGTCCAGATAAGCCCACAACCAAATTCTGCGCAGCCGAGGCCATGGCCCCCATGCCTGTGGGCTGTTCTGCGAGTTTGGCCAATTCAGCCATGACTGGGCCATCCGCAAGCGTTTGCATCCTGTTTTCATTGTCGAGAGCTGGATTGGCAGGCAAAGGTGCAAGAGCAGGTTGCATATAGGCTTCAGCCACATAGGTCGAAGGGGTGGCCCCAATCGTATTTAAAATATGTTTGAGGGCCTCTAATTTATTGGTTTCCCCCATAAAGGCCTCTTGCTCTGTCAAAGCCCCGTCACGCAAGCGTACATTGAGCACTTTAAGCCCACTGCCGATATTTTCAATCGTGGGGTCTTCTGCGAAGAGTTTATGATAAAGCGATTGGTTATTGTTTGAGGGCCCAAGCAATGTCTCCAATTTGGCTAAAATATCTGCATTGACCAGCAGACGGTGATGGTGCTGGGCCAATGGGGGCAAATTCGCTTTGGTTATGACTTCAGTAAACAGACCGTCCACAGCCGCATGCGAGTCTCTCAAATAGGTGGTTGAGCGCGGATGGGCCAAACGCAGGCCATCATGGTTTGCAAGCGGTTGTTTATTTTGGGCCATCAAAAGCCCATAGTTTTTGATTAAACTGTGCTGAGCCAATTGGGGAAAACGTTGGACCAAATTGTGTTGGCGTTGCTCTGCAAACGGCACGCCATCACTGCCACCACCAGTGTGTTTAATTCTGGCACCTTGAACCACCCGCAAGCGGTGATCCTGCGTGGCACTGGTACTGGCTGCCGTTTGGGTCTGCATCAGTCGCTGAAAGCGCTGATCCAACCTGTCCATTCTGAAGCTCAAAGCAACCTCGTTTTGCAACTGCACACCAGAGGAAGCAGCAAGCACACGATACGTATCAGCCAGGCCTTTTTTCACCTTTAACTGCGAAGGGCTCAAATCCGTTGCTGACATTTGAGACACAGCCTGCTTCAAGGCATTTAAAAAGTCCTGACGGGTAACCCCGTCTGCTGTCACGTTAAATTTGAGATTGACCACCCTGTGGTCAGCCAATTCGACCCGAATATCCTTCTGCCCTTGGGTCAATACATTGGTTGATTCTAAACTTTGAGCGCCTGCTGCAACTTGGGTGAGATTGACCTCTGTTTTGGCTCTCAGAGAAGGGCTGGCGGCAAGCTGGGAAGGGCTATAAACTTGAGCACTTGTGACATTAATATTCATTCCAAAAATCCAACCCCTCTAATTTTTGCGCAATTCTTTGAGCCTGTTCAGAAAAAATGGGTTTGATCAGGCGCGGCCCCAAAAGCGGGGACAGATCCAGATAGGGCTCAGGAATAGGGGGGAGCTGTTTAAAATAATTCTGTATTTCATGTCGCAGAGCAGCAATACGGGGGTCTTGGGGGGAGAGATTTTGGGCTTGATTTAAAGCCGCTTCGGCCCGCTCGGCCAATCCCACTTGCGCAGCCAAATAAGCCAAAGCCAAGAAGGCCTCTAGATAATCAGGTTTCAAGAGCAATGCCCGCATCAGGCACTCACCGGCTTTTTCCAAAACATCTGGATTGGCAAAATCTTCTCGATTGGCCAAATCCAAAGCCGCATTGGCCGTGTCTAAATAATCTTTGGCCAATTGCTCTCTTTCATCTTGTTCTGTTTGGTCTGTCAGCAGCATAAAAGACCTCTCATTTTGAATCAATCATTGCACAAAAATACGGGAAGGAATGCTAATAATCATGACATCAAAAATAGTATTTTTCAATACCGTAAAAGATGCAATAGCAGCTGAGATTGACAGATATTACAAGAGTCCCTATACTGCACTCTTAATCAAAATTTTTATGGTCGGCTGACATCTATTTGGCTTAAACTAAAGCAATGACAATATTCAAAGACTTCTAACATATGAATCCTGAAAAAAAAGAAATAGCAAAAAAAAAAGAAACCCCGTCTTTTTTAACCCAAGGTTTGAATTTATTGCGTGAGGCACAAAGCGAAAATTTTTCCTCTGGCCCCAAAGTTCAAGACATTTATCGGCTTCTCAAACAGGCCATCTCACAAACACCCGCACTGGCAGAGCCCTATTTGGCCATGGCCTATTTGCTTTTGCTGGCAGGAGATCGCAACAGCGCAAAACTGATCCTCAAAGAAGCCTTATTACATTCCCCGGAGAACCCAGACGCACTGAAAATGTTGGATCTGATCGCAGAAACCCATCGCTCTCAAACCAAATCCAATCCACAGTTAGATTGGGATGCCTTTCGCGATCAAGTGGAAACAATGATTGTCAAACATTTTCACCACTATTCAAAATACCCAACAGACAGCGATCAGGGCAACGTTTCCCCAGCCGCTTTTGAAAGATTCTCAAGCTTGCTCAATACCATAAATACCTATATTCAAACCCTTGAACAGGAATTTGATGTGATGGATTTAAGGGGCAAATTGCATCCACTCCAGGTGCTTTGGAAACGGCAAAAACAAAAATGCGATCTGGACCAACTTTACATAGCCCTCATTCAAAACATAGAAGAAGCACATCATCAAGTGGATCACATTATTCAAGAGTCTAAAACAAGCAAAGCCTTGGCTAAATTTGAAAATGAGATTGAGGCCATTTTAGACCAGTGTGATTTGATTGCAGATAAATTAGACGATTTGAATCAACAGGGCCATGATATTCAAAACTTAGAAATCACTTATAACCAATGGATAGAAAAAGTGGCTGTTCTCCAAGCCCTCTTAGATGAATCCAATCCCTGATCTCCCCCCAAAAGAAACGCCCACCTTTGAGGGGTGGGCTGAAATAAGGTCCGTTGCTGAACCTTTGCGACATTTCAGGAGAGATTAATTCGATTATCCCCCAGTCGCAAACGGAGATCTATAAACGATCTCACAAAGATCCTGTGATCTGGATCAAACTGCGGCCTGACTCAGCTGCGTTTTTGCGGTAAAATGGGGAGAGTGACGGCCCAAAATCCGTTGTATTGCCCAGATGATTATGCTCCTAGCCGAGGTTGCCAATGTCGGAAGATCCCAAGGATCAGCTTCAGTTCCACCAGCACAACCTGATTCCCGATGCCGGAATCTACCGCACGCCCACCCAAAGCAAAGTCGCCAAAGACAAGACCTTGCCCACTGTCGGCAGTCGAATTTTGACCATGCCAGCCGTGCAAACGGCTTATGCCTCGTTTGGTCTCGATGGCCTAAAAAGCATTTTACTGCAAGAGTTGGTCAAATTGGACTGGGCTCAATTGCAAGATGAAATGGTCTATCTGGCCGAAGGGGCCAACGAATACAAAGATATCAAACGCACCTTGCGCGCCACCAAATTATTGGCCGCCCAATGGCTCGAAGACCCCCGCCAATTGCACGACACCCAAGAGAAATGCCAGTTTATCTTTGACTCGATCTCGACCTTTGGCACAATCGAAGTGCAGGCCCCCGACAATGCCGCCAACGCCATGGCCCAATTTCAGGTCGCATTCCCCAATACCGGCCCTCTGGAACCAGTGCCCGCCGAAGCCGAACACGCCCTGCAAAGTGGCAATTCAATTCTGCTGATCACCGATCTGCAGGGCCATTATGGCAAGCTCGAAACCCTGCTGCAAAATATCCAATTGGCCCAGAAAAAAGGCGACCTCTTGCACTGGACCGCCTCCCCCGAGTTTTATTTGATGCTGGTCGGGGATCTGTTTAATAAATCGCCTTATTCAACCTGGGGCGACAGCGTGGGCTTTGAAACCTATCCAATTATCCGCACCCTGCAGCGCTTTATGAAAGTGGCCCCGGATCGGATTTTGGTCAGTTTTGGGGCCTATGATCTCGACATCGCCAGCAAAGCCGCACTTTACCACCCTGTGAGTGGTTTTATGGGTTCAGATTTGGGGGTCAACGCCCAGGCTCAGGCCATTCCTGCTCTCTTGAGTTTTATCAAAGGCACAGCCACACCCAATCAGCCAGATTTTGCCTGGGAGTTTGACAGTGATCAGCAGCTCTTTGAATTGGCATCGGCCTTTCAGGTTTCGGGTGTGCCCTATTTAACGGTGCCGCCCAATGCCGATGGGGATCCAGATATTTCAGCCCTGGTCGGGTTTTATGAGGCCCTTTACCAGGCCATGATTCAGCCCAATATCCAGGCCCGGCCCCGCAATATTCAAGAATTGGATCTGCTTGCAGGCAAACTATTGCCTGCCACCACCCAACAACTCAATTTACAGGTGCTCAAAAACAGCCTGGGCCGCTGCCTGCACTTCGAGGGCCTGCTGCAGGGCACGGGCTGCTTAAAATTCTTGCGGGAACGCATCGCAGGCATGCACGTCTTTCAAATCGGCCAAGCAGAACTCTTTGCCGTGCACCCTGAGATTCAAGAGATCAGCCTGGACATGCTCGCGGCAATCAAGGCCCAGCCCGAAGTCGGGTGGGAATTGCCCGAGATGGAAAAGTTCCTGTTGGAGTGCCGCACCTTGCCTCAGTGGCATATCGATCCCCAGCGCTGGTTGGGTGTGCTGCAAAGTCTACAATTGAACAGTCTCAACGAGTGGCTGGGTCTGCCCGAAAGCCATTTTTACCAATTGCTCAAAGAGCACAAAATCCATGGCAAGATCATTCCCGAATTCTTCCAACAGCGCGACGAAAAAGGCTTTTTGAACGCCTATCGCCAGTTTCGCTGGGAGCTGATCAACGAAGACCCGACAGGCATCGCGGGCTTTGCCCTGAATATGGATGGCATTTCGCGGCGCGGAGAGCCGATCATGCGCAAAATGGCCCAATTGGATGAGCGCTCACGCAAATCGTATACCAAAACCTTTTTAATGGATCTCTTTCGCGAAGAGTTGCCCTTTGAAATTGCTGTCGAACAAGAGGGCATTGTAGCCGAATGGCAAGGGGCTGAGCAGGGCTTTGTGATCTCGCTGCTGATCGACGAAGCCGTGGCAATCTACAAAGACGTCAAAGAGCAATTGCACATGCCCGTTAAACATGCCGCCTGGATTGAGCTGCGCTAGGAAAGACACAGGGATCTCAAACAATGGATTTAAATCTCAAGGGCAAAGTCGCCCTGATTACGGGTGGAACGCGTGGGATTGGTCGCGCAATTGCCCTCAAACTCGCTGACGAAGGCGTTCAGCTCGTGCTCAATTATTTGCGCAACCGCCGCGCCGCCGAAGAAACCGCAACAGAAATTGAGGCCCTCTCGGGCCAGCGCCCGCTGCTGCTCAAAGGCAATGTCGGCGAACAAGACAAGGTAGCAGCCCTGATCGCAGAGTTTCAGGAACACCACAGCCAACTGGATATCCTGATCAGCAACGCCGCTTCAGGCGTGCTGCGCTCGGCCCTGGAACTCACGCCCCGCCACCTGCAATGGACCCTGGAAATCAACGCCCTGGCCCTGCTCTGGCTGACCCAAGCGGCCCTGCCCCTGCTGCGCAGTGGCAGCAAAATTGTGGCGGTGTCGAGTTTAGGTAGCACCCGTGCCTTTCCCAATTATGCTGCTGTCGGGGCCTCCAAAGCGGCCTTGGAATCGCTGGTGCGTCATTTGAGCCTGGAATTGGCCCCGCAGGGCATCAATATCAACACGCTCTCGGCCGGGGTCGTCGATACCGAGGCCCTGACCCATTTCCCCAATCGCGAGGCCCTGCTGGCACATTCTCTGGCCCAGACCCCGGCCGGCAAACTCGTCACCCCCGAAGACGTGGCCGATGTGGCGCTCTTTCTCTGCAGCCCCCTGGCCCAGATGATTCACGGCCAGACCCTGACCGTGGACGGAGGGTATAATATTGTCGCTTGAGTCAAAAAACGCCAAGCCCCCCCACCCCGATTTTGACGCCGAAACTGCCCTGGATGCCGCTCTCAAGACCCCATTGCTCTCATTGCAAGGCCAAACGGCTTTGATTACAGGTGCCTCCTCGGGCATTGGTCTGGCCACGGCCTGCCAATTGGCGGCTGAAGGCGTCTCGCTCAAATTGGTGGCCCGGCGGGCTGAGCGCTTAGAAGCGCTCCAAGCGGCACTCAAGAAGCGCTTTCCCCAGGTCCAGATCGAGACCCTCAAAGCGGATTTGGCCCAGCCCGAGAGCTGGGAAGCACTTGAAACAGCTGGTTTTTACGCCGTGGATATCTTGATCAACAATGCAGGTCTGGCACGGGGCCGCGATACAGTGGTTCAAAGCCAATGGGCCGACTGGCAGGCCATGTTGGATCTGGACGTGGCCGCCGCCTTTGAAATCACCCGCAGAGTGGTGCCGGGCATGTTGGAACGGGGCCGGGGAGACATTGTCTGTTTGGGCTCTGCTGCGGGGCAAATCCCCTACGCCGGCGGGGCCATTTACTGTGCTGCCAAACACGCCCTGCGGGCCTTTTGCCAGGTGCTGCGGCGCGAGACCTGCGGGCAGAATTTGCGTGTTTTGCTGATCTCACCCGGCATGGTCGAAACCGAATTCAGCGTGGTACGCCTCGGTGCCGAAGCGGCCAAAAGTGTCTACGCGGGCATGGACCCCCTCACCCCCGCAGAAGTGGCCTCCCAGATGCTTTTTGCGCTCAAACAACCCCGGCATATCAACTGGGATGAATTGCTGCTGATGGCCACCGCCCAGGGCGGGGTCGAAAAAGTCGTGAGGCGGGCTTAACCCCCCTTGAAGTTTAAGGCTTTTCTCAGATAAATTAGCCGTAAATTAGCTATTTCTTTAATTTTAAATAAATTCAATTTAATATCCCTGCTTTATAATCAAGGAATACAAAATGCGTAGATCCGAGAAAAAGGGTGCCTTTATGTTTCAAATTCTGAAAAAATCCCTGTCTTTGCTTTCAATCAGCTTGCTTGCCACAGGTGCTTTGTGGGGCTGTCAATCTCAGCCCATGCCCACATTACAGACAACGTTGCAGCCCGCAAGTCTGGGGCAACGTCAGTCCCACTTACAAAGAACACCCCAATTGGGGATTTTTTCAGCGACCGGCCCCAAACTCAAACGCAAGCTGGGTCTGCGCCTGAACCCGAATCGGCGCCGCGTACGTCTGGCCCCTGAAGATCTGATTCCCCTCGAAGCGCGCAAACCCGGCCAAGGCCTGCCTGCCAAAGTCGATCTGCGCCAATGGGCCTCACCCGTCGATGATCAGGGCGATCTCGGCGCTTGCACAGGCTTTTCGCTCAAAGCCATCCGCGAGCTGATGCTGATCCGCGATGGTCAGCCCCTGACCACCCTCAGCCCGCTCTTTCTCTATTATTACGAGCGCAAACGCGAAGGCACAGTCGATGAAGATGCCGGCGCGATGATCACCACAGGCATGGAAGTGCTGCAAAAAGTCGGGGTGGCCCGTGAAGCCCTCTGGAGCTACGATCCCAGCAATGACAATAACCCCGTCACCAAAGAAAAATTCCAAGTGGCCCCCTCAGCCGAGGCCTACAGCGACGCCCGCAAATACCGGGTGAAGAGTTTCAAACCCCTCGATACCCTGCGCGATATCCGCTATGAATTGGCCCATCGCAACCCGGTGGTGATTGGCATGGAGGTCTTTGAGGCCTTTTACAATACCCCCGACGGGCGCTTGCCCAAACCCAATCCCAAAGAGCAGAGCCAGGGCGGCCATGCCGTAGCCGTGGTCGGCTATGACGATGCCCAAAAAGTATTGATTGTCAAAAACAGCTGGGGCACAGGTTGGGGTGACCAGGGCTATTTTTATCTGCCTTATGACTATGTTAAACTCGGTCTGGCCAGCGAAGCTCTGACAGCGTATTGAACCAGTGCAAGGTTAAAATAAGTATCTTTACGATTGCGTCCAAGCATTGGATGGTGTTTCTTCTTGCCCAATCAAGCCATGTTGTCTTGCCAGTGTTTCGTTTAAAACAACCACAGGCAAGGGGGAAAGAGAGCCAAGACTTTTATTCAAAGCCCATAAACAGCGATTTAACGCCTCTTGCAATGGAACCAGCCAAGCATCAAGGTGGTTCTTAATAACCAAAATGAACTTAAATCGGGTTGTGCTCAGGTCTAATGTTTGAAAATCGGCAGGCAAAAGCATTTGAGCGTCTGCTCCATGACGTCCAAGTTTTAAAGCCAAAGTCAATAAAAGAGCATTTCTCATTTTATCTGCGATTTCTGCAATAAACGCATCAAAGGCGGGCTGTGTTTGGGGGCGTGGGGAACTGGATTTGGCTTCGATAATCCAGACATTTTGTACTTGCTGTTGGATCTTTATTAATAAAAATTCTGCAATTTGCACACCGTGTTGTAGCTTTTGATAGAGCTCGCTTTTTTCAAGATAAAAACAATGATCTTGATTAAAGGGACCAAACAGCATATTCGATTCCAAAATAGTGAGTGTCATTGCAATGCTAAGGCCACCTCTTGTTGGTACAGCTGAATGGATTCATTGATAATCTCATTTTCAGGTAAGCCATTTTTGAGATTCTCCATTTGCCATCCGCCCTCTTGGGCCGCAATGACAGGAATAGACATATTTTCTGATTGGGCAATCAGAAATAATTTTTTGATCACAAAATAAGAGTGGCTGGCCATAAAAACTTGAATACCGGATTGGGCCAAAATCGCCACCATCTCCAAAAACTGAGAAATGGCTTCGGGATGCAAAGCAGATTCAGGCTCGTCGATAAAGAGCAGAGAATTGGGTGTGAGATAACGATTGCCTAAGAGGGTATCTAAAATGGCAATTTTTTTGATGCCCTCTGCAGTAATCCCAATCGGAAATTTGGTATTGCCTTGCTTAAATTGCCATTGAGAAGAGCGTTCATCAAACTCCAATTTGCCGCCTAAAATCTCTTCTAAACCCTGTCTGGACTGAGAAAAACCAGGATAATTCTTACCGCGCAAGGGGTGCGATTGTAGCGCACGGGCCAAATCAACATAGGTATCATCAAAACCAAATATTTTATCTTCATCTCTGGATTTGAGAATAATTTTAAGCAGCGACAAAACTTCTTTGGCAGGCAAGAAGACAGAATTGGCTGAACGCGGGGGGAAAGAAGAACTGGCTTGCTGAATGTGTTTACTTGTATCTTTGCCAAAGGCAAAATGAAAGAGATGTTCTGCGGACTTGAGATTCAAAAACAACCCCTCAGACCCACCCTTTCTGACCAAATCGCCAATTTTTTCGGCCTGAAAAGTCCAGTAGAGTTTGTCGGTGAGAATTTCGTTCAGCTCACGCGGTTCATTGCCCCGCTGATAGGTTTCAAGGGTGCGCATCGCTGTATACAGGGCTTTAAGTAAAAAGGTTTTGCCGGCACTGTTTTTACCAATGATCAGGTTGATCGGGCCAAGGTTTTTCCAGTCGAGGTGCTGAATGGGGCCAAAGTTTTTTAAATGTACTTCTGTGAGCATCTTTGCTTCTCCATTCTTCGATTAAATCTGTCTATAATCTATTCAGCATCCTGCAGTTTAGCAACCTGAATTCTTGTTAAGATAACTACAGAATACGTGAGTCAGGAAGAGCAGTCAAACACTGTTCAAATGTCAAAATACACGCAGGAGCAGCTATTTGAAAAGCAAGATCATTTTCTCGGCCCTTTTGTTGCTCTGTTTACTGCTCACCGCCTGCCGCTCTTATTTTGAGCGCATCAGTCAGCAAGAAAATGCCCCAAAGGTACCGCGTTATCCACCCACACAGGCATTGGTCGGTGTCAACGTGATCCCGATTGACCCGCCAGGCCTGTTAAACGACCAGACGGTCCTGATTCAAAATGGCAAAATCCAAGCCCTGGGCCCACGCGAGCAAATCACAATCCCCCCGGAGGCCGAAGTCATTCCCCTGCAGGGCAAATACCTCTTGCCCGGCTTCGCAGATATGCACGTGCATCTGGCAGGTGAGCGCGATCTGTTGATGTTTCTCAAACACGGCATTACCCAGGTACGCAATATGGCGCACAGCCCCAATTGGGCCCGACTGGTGGGCTTCCCCGATGTGCGCGTGCTGCGCGACAAAGTTCGCAAGCGGCAATTATGGGGGCCAGAGATCTTTGCCTGTGGCGAAATTTTAGATGGCTCTCCCGCCCAAAATGGCCTGAATCGGGCCATTGCCAATCGCACAGAGGCCATTGCGGCCGTCAAAGAGACCTTTGAAGCCGGTTTTGACTGCGTGAAGGTGTATAACCGGCTCTCGCGGGAAAATTTTGACCAGATCGTGCAAACAGCTGCAGAATACAAGCTGCCCGTGATGGGCCATGTGCCTGTAGTGGTAGGCATCGACCGGGCCTTGGAAGCCAAAATGGCCAGCATTGAACACCTCAATGCCTATGTCGAAAATTTTGCAGGCCATTACCGCATTCCCACAGATCAATTGCAGGCCTACGGCCAAAAAACAGCCCAAGCCGGGGTGTTTAATTGCCCCACCTTGGTGATGTGGGACCACCACCCCCCTTTTGGGGACTTTGCCCCGGTGGCCCAGGACCCCCGTTTTAAAGAATTGCCGCCTTATCTGCGCAGCCTCTGGTATGGGTCGGTGCCCGAGTTGTACAAGGTGACTTATCCCGATCCGCTCAGTTATCCCTCCCATTTGCTCAGTCTTTCCAAGCCCATGGTCAAAGCCCTGTATGATGCGGGCAGCTCCCTTGTGATTGGCACCGATGCCAATTTAACCGGCGTGTATCCTGGCAGCACGGCCTTAAGAGAAATGGAACTCTTTGCCGAAGCCGGAATCCCTGCTGAGGGGATTTTGCAGGCAGCCACGCTCAATCCCGCTCGCCTGCTCAAACAAGAGCAGGAAAAAGGATCTGTGAAAGTGGGCAAGAAGGCCCATCTGGTCGTGCTCAACGCCAACCCACTGGAAGATATTCGCAACGTCCGCCAAACGGTGGGCGTTTTTGTGCAGGGCCGCTGGCTGAGTGTCGCACAGATCAACCACTGGCTGGCAGAATCCAAGCCCCCGAGTGGTGTGCCCCAA
>CAZRFI010000089.1:0-2364 GCA_964598905.1 uncultured Candidatus Sericytochromatia bacterium
CTGACAAAATTGCCCGTTTCTCCCAGTTTGGTAAACACCTGTCTGTTTCCGCTCCTGGCGTAAACATTTTGTCTACCTTCCCGACTTATCCAACCGATATGCCCGGTGTCAGCTATGGTTCCATCAGTGGAACCTCCATGGCTACCCCCGCAGTATCCGGTCTGGCAGCTCTGGTTCGTAGCAAATACCCCCAGCTGAACGCTGCTCAGGTGAAAGCGCATATCGAAGCCACCGCTGATGACACTGGCACCCCCGGTTTTGACCTCTATCATGGTCATGGTCGTGTCAACGTCTTCAAAGCAGTGAGTACTGCCCCTGGTGCAGTTCGTCGTTAAGCGATAACTGAATTTCCGCAAGGATGGCCCTTCTCAAATGAGAAGGGCCGCTTTGTTTTTTGGTACACTGAAGGCAAATGCCCAGAGAAAGCAAATCATGATTCTTCTTCGCCCGCTTTTGCCTTTTGCCGTGGCCTTGTCGCTGGGACTTTTGGCCTGTACCCCCACCCCCCGTAAAGTCAATGATGCCATTGGCCGGGGCCAGCCCAAAGAGGCCGTTCGTCTCTTAAGTGACCTGCTCAACAAAGAGGGCGATATCACCACCGCCAAGCTTGAAAGCCTCTTGGATGCGCTCACGCTCAATCGCCGCTTTAGCCTGGATGCTGCAGACGATCTCTTTGATCGCCTCAAACCCGATGGCAAATCGGCGATTTTAAAGTGGTATATTCAGGTCTATCTCGAAAGGGCCGAAAAAGCCCTGGTCAAAAACAAATTTGACGAGGGCCGCACGGTTTGGATTCGCCATCAAAAAGTGCGCAATGGCGCTTTCCCAGATTTTCAAGAGGCCACGCCGGTTTTGGGCATTATCGACTTGCGCGAATGTGAGTATTGGCTGGCCCAAGGTAACCGAACCAAAGCCAGGGTGCTCTTTGACGCTGCCCGTAAAAAACTGACCCGACGCATCTATTTTGATCGGGTTCAACAATTTGAATTTGCCAATATGGTCCAGAGTATCGAAAGAAAGCTCAATGCAGGCAAAAGCGCCAAACCCCTGCCGAAAAAAAATAATCCCCCCCAAAGACGAAGACGAGGTCGTTAAAATGTTACCTATTGCGGATTGCCATGCTGATACCCTTTCACGCCTGCTGCTGCTCGAAGACGATCAAATGAGTCTCTATTTGCCTCAACCCAAACACCAGTCAGATTACCCCCGTATGCGTGCCGCCAATCTGCGCCTGCAAATCTTCTCGATCTTTACCATGCCTTACGAAGCAGGGCATTACGGTGCCGTGCGCAGTTTACAGATGATGCAGATTTTTCGCGAAGATATCCGCAAACACCCTGATCTTTTTGCACTGGTCGAATCTAAAGCCGATCTGATGCAGGCAGAGCAAAATCCAGATAAACTCTTTGGCCTCTTTTCAATGGAAGGCGCTTCTCCGCTCTGTGGTGATCTGAAAATGCTTGAGGTCTTTTACCGCCAGGGGTTGCGTGCCATCGGTTTGACTTGGAACCACCGCAACGAATTGGGGGATGGGCTGGGCGTGGGCTCAACTTATGGCCTGACGCCTTTTGGCCGCGAAGTGGTGCTGCGCATGAATGAATTGGGTATGGTCGTCGATCTGGCTCATATCAACGAAGCGGGTTTTTGGGAGGCCCTGGAACTCTCAAAAGATCCCGTGATTGTCTCCCATGCCAACGCCAAAGCCCTCTGCAACCACCGCCGCAATCTGAACGATGAACAGCTCAAGGCGATCCAAGCCAAAAATGGCTTTGTCGGCCTCTGTTTTGCTCCTTCCTTTCTCAATAACGATGCAAGCTTGGCCAGCATTGATGACGCCGTGCGCCATGTCGATTATCTCTGTGAGCAGATGGGGCCCGATCATGTCGCTTTTGGCTCTGATTACGACGGAATCGAACAGGTGCCGCGGGGCCTCGAAACGGTCGATCGCTTTCCCGATCTGGTCGAACGTCTGCGCGGGCTGGGTTATAGCGAAGAAAATTTATATAAAATTTGTTTTGGTAACGTCTTGCGCGTTTACCGCGACATTCTTAAATAAAACAGATTTTATTACGTTCAAACCCTAGCTTATTAATTTTAAAAAAGCCAGCATTCCAAATGGAGTACGTCCGTAATTACTTCTTTTAACTGGGTCGCGCTGTTACACTGAGTGCAAATGATTACCCAAGGAGCCCTGTCTATGAAGTCTTTAGCTGCCACACTCACCCTCTTAACCCTCTTGGGTTTGTCTCAGCCTGTAGGCGCAGAAACCCTGTTTGGCAAAGCCCCCAGTCTGCAAAACGTGATCAAAATTTCAGCCCTTTTGGATCACCCCGAACAATACCTGGGCAAAGAGATTCGGGTTGA
>CAZRFI010000089.1:2464-15546 GCA_964598905.1 uncultured Candidatus Sericytochromatia bacterium
GGCAAATTGGTCAAAAAAATCATGCCCATCAAAGACGTGATCGAAATTGAAAAGGCGCGTGCCAAAAAAGAGGGAAAATCCTTTGATCCCGCCTCCGTCAAGGGCCCCCGTATCAGCTATGTCTTTCAGCCCAGCGGGGTTGTGGTGCACTAAAACGTGAGCACCGCTTCCGAAAAACCGGCAAAAAAAGCCCGGCCTTGGCGCTTTTACAGTATTTTATTGCACCGCTATCTGGGCTATTTTTTCTTGGGTATCACCGTGGTCTATGCCCTTTCGGGTCTGGCGGTAAACCATGTTGATCAGTGGAATCCCAATTATATTAGCGAAAAAAAGCAGATCCAATTAGATCCACTCCAAGACAAAGAAAATCTAAGTGCAGCAGAAGCCCAAGTTATCTACGCGATGGGTCTGCTGCTGCCAGCAATAACAGGTCTCGTGATGAAAAAAGGCAAAAAAGGCCTTTGGGGAGAAGCGGGAATCTGGACGGTAGCAGGCATGATCCTGCCAGTGGCACTGATCTTGCTTTATTATAGATAAACACCTCCACACAGGAGATGGCTGCAGAAAGCGCCAGAAGCGCACAAGGAAAAGAAAATGAAGCAAACACGTCAACTCAAATTTCGGGCCTGGGACCGTGAAATCCGCCAGATGCTCGACGAATGGATCCTCAACAGCGACTACAGTTATTCAATTCCTGGAGAGACCATCAGCCTGGATCAATTGACCCAATTACACGATCTAGATGTCATGCAGTTTTCGGGTTTTTATGATCGCGAAGGCCGCGAAATCTACGAGGGGGATATCTTGCTCTCTCAGGAACTCGATACCGGCCTCGACGAAGAGGTCTTTGAAATGGTCTACGAACTGGGCGGTTTTTGCCTGACCGACTTTCCCCGCAAGAAGGCGGCCATTTATTACCGCAATTGGTATAATTCCTCCTCGCGCAACCCCGAGCGCCTCGACGAATTGCCCCAACCCTCCTGTATGTTTCGCGTGGTCGGACACCGTCACGAACCCCAAGAGCGGATTGAACAGCGCGTGATGGAAATCCACGATAGCTATTCAGACCGCCCCTATACGGGCTTTCAGGCCCAAGATCTGCAAATCAACGACAGCCCTTATGGCGAAGACGAAGATTTTGAAGACGATGCTCTCTACAACCCAGACGAAGACTAAACAGCACCATCAACGCATTACCCTTGCCTTATACCCCAAGCCCCCTTAGACTTGGAGGAGAGTCACCTGGAGGTGCACAGCCATGCCTGAACCTTACCAATTGAGTATTTCTGAAGCAGTAAAGACCCAATCAAGCTCTATCGAAAACGGATTGAACAGCGACGAAGCCGCTCAACGTTTGCAAACATTCGGCCCCAACGAACTCACAGCCAAGCCAATTAAAAGTCCCTGGCTTATTTTATGGGAACAATTAACCTCAATTATGGTGCTGATTCTTTTGGCTGCAGCGGGCCTTTCAGCGTTTTTGGGAGACTACAGCGACGCGATCGTGATTTTGGCGATTGTGATCTTTTTTTCAATTCTGGGATTGGTCCAGGAATACCGTGCAGAAAAAGCCATTGCCGCGCTCAAACAAATGGCTGTGCCACATGTTCAAGCCAAGCGCAACGGGCAACGACTTGAACTCTCAGCCACTGAATTGGTTCCTGGCGATCTGATTTTTCTGGAAACCGGCAATATCCTGCCTGCCGACTGCCGCTTGATAGAAGTGGCCAATCTCAAAATCCAGGAGGCGGCTTTAACCGGGGAATCGGATCCAGTTGAGAAACAGAGCGACGCTCTCAGCGGTGAGAATCTGGCTCTGGGAGATCATACCAATATGGGTTATATGGGCACCCAAATTACCTATGGACGCGGCTTGGGCTTGGTTATGGCCACCGGCATGCAAACCCAATTGGGCCAAATCGCCCGCATGATCGACAGCGTTGAATCAGAACCCACCCCTTTGCAAAAAAAACTGGACCAGGTCGGCAAAACCTTGGCCATTTTGGCTATTGTGATCTCAGCGGTGATTTTTCTGCTCGGTATTATACAGGGCGAAGAGTGGAAACACATGTTGTTGAGCGCAGTCAGCGTGGCTGTGGCAGCGGTCCCCGAAGGTCTGCCTGCAGTTTTGACAATCACCCTGGCCTTTGGCTCTCAGCGCATGTTGCAACGCAATGCCCTGGTGCGCAAGCTGACAGGGATCGAGACCCTGGGCTCGGTCAGCGTGATCTGCTCTGACAAAACCGGTACCCTGACACAAAACCGCATGACCGTTCAGCGTTTGGCCCTGTCCGAGGGGCTTTTGGCGCTGGCAAAAGACAGCCCCGCCCCCCTCAGTGAGAGAAGCACCCTCTTAATGACCTGTGCTCTGCTCTGCAATGACGGGGAACTTCAAATCAAAGACGGTCAAATGCAGGCCCTTGGCGATCCCACCGAAACAGCCCTCTTGGTCGCAGCCCAGCGCTGGGGCTTGGACAAATCAACGCTACAAATTGCTTTGCCCCGCGAAAAAGAATGGCCCTTCGACTCTGAGCGCAAACGCATGACCACCCTGCACCCCTGGCCAACAGAACAGATGACGGAGATTCCGGCTGAGCTGCGTCAGGCTGTATCTGCACAGTTGGGCAGTCCAGCTTACCTGAGTTTTACCAAAGGAGCCCCCGACGGCCTCTTGGAGATCTCAAATCAAACCCTGGGCCCCGAAGGCATCGTGCCCCTGAGCCCAGAACAGCGCCAGCAATGGCAAGAGTACAACGCCAGTCTGGCCAAACAGGGCATGCGCGTCTTGGGTTTTGCCCTGCGGGTCTGGCCAGAATTGCCTGCCCCCGGCCCGATCGAGCAAGATTTGATCTTTATGGGCCTGCTGGGCATGATTGATCCACCTCGACCCGAAGTCAAAGAGGCAGTAAAAACCTGTCAAAATGCGGGAATCCGCCCGATGATGATCACGGGGGATCACCCGCTAACGGCCCTGGCCATCGCCCAAGAATTAAATATCTGCGAGAACGAGCGGGTGCTCACAGGCTCGGCATTGCATAAAATGTCAGATGCTGAATTGGGAGAGGCCCTGAAAGAGACCTCGGTCTTTGCCCGCGTTTCCCCTGAACATAAATTGCGGATTGTTCAGGCCCTGCAAAACCAAAACCGGGTTGTGGCAATGACGGGAGACGGCGTGAACGACGCGCCAGCCCTCAAAAAAGCGGATATTGGCGTGGCCATGGGTATTACAGGTACCGATGTCTCAAAAGAGGCGGCGGACATGGTCTTGCAAGACGATAATTTTGCCACCATCGTGGCAGCAGTTGAAGAAGGTCGAATTATCTACGACAATCTGCGCAAATTTATCAAATATTCAGTCGCTGGCAATTTGGGCAAAATTTTGGTGATGCTTTTGGCCCCGATCTTGGGAATGCCGATGGCCCTCTTGCCCATTCAAATGCTTTGGCTGAATTTACTCACCGATGGCCTGCTCGGATTTGGCATTGGTTTGGAAAAAGCCGAACGCAACGTGATGATGCGCCAGCCTGTGCCACCCGATCAGGGTATTTTGGGGGGACAATTTGGGGTTCAGGTGGTTTGGATGGGCTGTTTAATTGGCCTGATTTCGTTTGGCCTGGGAGCGATGAGTTTTTTCCAAAACGGCCCAGAAGGGCATTGGCAAAGCATCTTTTTTACCAGTTTGGCCGTGGCCCAGGTCTTTCAGGCTCTGGCCATTCGCTCCAGCGAAGATTCGCTATTTCGCACAGGGATTTTTGACAATCCGACCCTCTTGGCCATGATCCTGATCTCATTGGCCCTGCAGGCGATTGTGGTCTTTGTGCCGTGGTTTCAACCCTTTTTCCACACCTCAGCGCTCAGTGGCGCCGAATTGCTGCTGATTGTGGCTGCCAACGCCACGATTCTGCTTATCAGCGAAGGACTCAAGCTGCTGCACAAAAGCGTCTAAAAACGGCGCATAAAAGGTTGCGAAGCCAAGTGACGCTCCCCTGGTGGCAAGGTCAGATCCAAAGCCAAGAGCCGCTCACTCTCCTGCAAACACGCCAAAGGCCCCAATTGGTGGTACTCCAGGCTTTCTATCCAGCTATAACTCTGAATCATGCGCCCTTCAATTAAATTCACAGAGGTGGTGAGTAATTCCAGGCTGATCTCTTGGCCAGATAGTTCACGGCAAGCCAGAACACGGGCCTGAATCAAGGTGGTAAAAGCAGCCAAAAGCAAGATTTGCTGGAAAAGATTGACCCTTTGTGAAAACCACTGATGCATCGAAAGCAATTTGCGGGCCAGATAATTGCGCAAAAACGTGTTCAACAAGCTGTGTTCAGCCGCTGTTAAGTGCGGCCAGAGACGCTCCCCCCTGAGGATTGAATCAAAAAAGTCGGAAATCTGCTGGTCTACCGTACTCGGCGGCAGATTTCTTAAGAACCACTCCAGTGCAAAAGGGGTGCGCAAAGGAATCTGACGGGGTTGACTGGCGTGCTGATGGCTGTGACGCTGGTAGATCTGCTCCAAATCTGCGGGCCTCAAATTCACGGTTTCAGTCCGGCGGGAAGTGAGTTCAAGGAGTTGCCCCAGGGCATAATTCAAAGCCCTAAGATTTTGAATTGGCGAACGCAGTTCGGCCTCAAAGAAAAGAGTATTCAGACTCAACCCCAACCAGAGATAGAGCACGTCTCTGGAAAAACGCAGCCCCGGCAGAGCTGTAATCGGAAAAATATTCCCATGCACACTTTCGGCCTCTTGCTCAGGAATGACGCGGTAAACCAATTCGGGCTCCGCGAGTAAATAAGCCGGTGCAGAACGGCAGCTCTGCATCAAATGAGAGACTTTCAAGCCCCCTGAGACTTTTTGCCAAATATGCGGATAATACTGACAGCCCTCGGGTTTGGCCTCAAACCCAAAATGTTTCTGAGCCAAACAGAGATCATCCTCATCCAACAAAACACAGCGATACGAATCGGGCTGTTTTTTCAAAAAGGCAAAATGCCCAGAGGGAAAACCCAATTGCATGGGCTCAAACACAGCGTGAAAACGGGGATCGCGGTGTTGCTTAAACAGGGGCTCCCAACGCTGAACATACGACTCGGTAACCCCAATCGACCAGGGCAAAGTACAACATTGCGCACAACGGGAACAATTAAAGCTGTCGACTTCGCGAAAGTGCAGTGCCAAAACATGGCCCGGTTGGGCTTGCAAATGGACATTGGCTGCTTCAAAAAAGCCCCAAAAATCAAAACCCATCTTCAGGAGAGAAAGCCGCTGGAAATAAAACCATCTGAAGCATCTTCTGCTTCCTCAATTTCAAGCGTGCCTATCGCCGTAAAGGCCATCACATCAAAATTCTCAGCAACGGCTTTCCAGCTTTCGGGCAGGTGATTGTCAAAAAGTGGGCGAATCTGCTCAAACTGCTGTTGGGCCTCGCCCAAAGGCAAACGGGTGGGCATAAATTGAAAGCGAATGCCCAAAAACTCAAACAGCTTTTCCAAACTGGACTGGCTAAACAATTTAAGCAGCCGAAAATCTGTGCTGGAACTGGAAATATTGTCAAAACGATTGGCCAAAAGCCGCAGCAAGGTGGGTGTAGAGGCCATATTGTAACTGAAGAAGACCCACTCTGTGGTGGGACGGGCATATTTTTGCAACAATAGCAGCTCTTTTTTGGGATCACGCAGGGTTTCTAAGCCCTGGTAAAAGACAATCGCATCAAAGGTTTTGCCCCATTCCTTGAGGGTCTGCTGATTGATCATGTGCTGCGGCAGCGAAAGCAGCGTCACTTTCCAAGGGTAGGGCTGGCGAGGCATATCTCTGAAATAGGGCTCATCCGCAAAGGGGTTGATCTCCAAAATCGTTTTGACGTGGTGCGAGAGACGCGTGCGCAGGAACTCATAAAAAAGCGTATAAATCCGCTCATTAAAGAGTTGCTGAAAGGACATAAAACTACGGGTATCTTGGCTGATACGGGCCAAGCGGTCAAAACGCCGGGCAATGGAGGGATCTGAAAAAAGGGCGGGGGCATATTCCAGACCATACCAACCCATGTGGTTCTGCAAGAAAAAATAGAGATCCACCAAAGCAGAAAGTGCTGGCGTCGCCACTTCCGTTTTTAAAAGCAATTGAATTTTAATTTTTGTGGCCCGAGCCTGGGTCAGAATCAGTTCGAGATGGGCCAAATCACAGGATTCAATCAAAAGAGGCAACTGCAATTCTGTAAAATGCATGCGATTGAGTTGCTCAAGACTTTCAAGCGTTAGGGTATTGAGGGGGACCTGTGCAGAAAAAGTCAGTTTTTCCTGAAGCTTTTCATAGCCAAAGCCCGTGCGCATCTGCTGCAGAAACTCGCTATCCAGGGGAAAGGGTTGGGTGAGAAAATGCACATGCTGATTGACCGCAAGCCGGGCCAATTGTTCGGTCAATTCGCTCAGATTGTCTGCGCTCACGGGCAAGCCCTGTTGGGGGTGAAGATACTTGAGGCTCATGAGGGGCAATTATACCATACCGGTGCGATTGACCATTTCGGTGAGGCCATAATCATCGATAATGCCTTTGATTTTTTGAGAATATTTGGGATCGGTGGCATAAATACCATGAATATTGTCAACAAAAGCACGGGGATTTTTGTCGCGGGCGTATTGATTGACCGCTTTGTCGTAATAGCCGTTGTGAAAGAGCGCCCCGTGTTTGCTCACCGCCTCCGTAAAATTGCCGTACTTGGCAAAATTATCGCGAATCGTGACATAACGGCCTTTGTAAAACTCTTTGGTCTGAACATTGACCGATCCCTGGCTACCGGACCCCTTGATCCCAAAGATATTGTAGCCCCCAATCGGGGAGCGGGCCCAGGCCGACTCCAACGCAGCTTGGGCCAGGGTAACCTCAGCAGGCACGCCATATTTTTTTTCACTTTCAATCGCCCCCGGCAAAAGGGCTTCAAAAAAGGCCTTTTTGTCTTTTTCGCCCAGGGCCTTGAGCTCTTGGGGAGACATGCTTTGCAGGCGAGCAACCGAACTTTTGTGACGCAATTCTGCCAGCCCCACAGAAGGCTGCGCAGGCGAAACGCTGGGAGCGTTGGTTCCTCTTGCAGGCAAAGCGGGCGCAACCGGTGCGACAGGGGTTTTGGTGGCAAAAAGGCTGAGTGGATTGAGCAGCGTCGTTTGCCCAGGCGGTTGAATCTGGGGCTGAATCTGAGCCTGATCCTGTTTGCCCAAGAGCGAAGAGACACGGCCATAATCACCCGTAACTGGCTGTGCGGGCAACGTTGGCAAAACAGGTAAACCCGTCTGATTCACGGGTTTGAGTGCCGAGGGTGGCAAAAGCGTAAAAGAAAGGGGGTGGCTCATGATAAATATATCGCTGATCTGTCTCGCATGATGACGTAAATAAAGTTTAAATTTAGGTTAAGTTGCGTCTGCTTTTTAGCCCTGGCTGGGTTAAGATTTGCTCAAAACTCCTGATCTTCCCTATCTCCTGGGTTCAGAACAGGCCTGATTTGGGGCATAATAAAAACAGGAGCAATAATACAGTGGGCCAATTTCGGATTACCTCTCAACAACCGCGTATGAAACTGCAGATTGAATCTGCAGCATCTCAACCTGAGGCAATACCAGCGGCAAGCCACTCACCAGCGGCATTGGTTACAGGCAATGCCGAAGCCAGTCAAACACAAAAAGCACTTGAATTGCCACAAGAACAGTTGGGCCCCAAAACACCGGCCCAGTATTTGGCCCGGCTCAGCCCCCGAACCACCAGCCAAACGCTCGGTTCCGACACATTCCAATTTGAAGTCGGCTACCAAAGCAAAGCACCCGAAATGCTCACAGCCGCACAAGATCCCGGCATACTCGAAAACCTCAAGGCGCTCAATGCACCCAGCCAGGGCTCTGGCGCTGATTTTTTACAAGACAAAACCCTGATGACAGGCACAATGATTCGTCCTGACGAAAATCTCTCAGTTCGGGTTGGTGTCGCATCCACCGTTGATAGCAAACAATTACAGGGACAATCTGAGAACTGGGTTCAGGGCCTGCCGGCCGCCGCCCGCACAGGGGTTTATGCCGGTGTTGGCGTGCAAACCGGCCCCCTGGCCTCAACTGTCGTCATGGATACGGCTCTGGGCCAGCCCCGTGTAGGTGCAGGCATGGCCCTGAATCTCACCCAGGGTGTCACTGTGGGTATGAGTTATCTCAACCAAGCCACCGCCAAAACCGGCGAAACAGATACCCTCCGCATGGGAGCCGAACTCGTGAGCAACGGCGATACGGTCTTTGGCGCCAATGTCACCCAACCTTTACAACAGGGCCCTGCCAACGTCAACCAAACGTCGGTGGGCCTGTATCTCAACACCCGTTTTAGATAAGGTATCAAGGTCTTTAAACAGCGTGAATAATCCCCGATTGCCGCGCAGTCGCCGCAAGCGCCCCACAGGCCCACTTTTTTACCCCTTAAAGCCGGGAGCCTCACCCGTTTTGGTGGATACCCGCCAAATGGAGCATCGCCACCTGGCACTCAAGGGCAGCTTTGAGCTGCATACCGACCTGCCATCACAGTATTTGCACTATCCCCATAGCGTGATTATCTATCTGCCTCCCAGTTATGGCCACGCCCCCCAGCGTCGCTATCCTGTGCTCTATGCCCAAGACGGCAATAATCTCTTTGATCCCCACACCGCCTTTATGGGCCGAGAGTGGCGACTGGATGAAACCCTGGAACGGCTCTTTCAGGAAAAAAAGATCCCTGAGATGATTGTTGTCGGCATTTACAATACCCCTGACCGCCTCGAAGAGTATACCTGGCACCCCTCGCTCTATAATGGTTATCCCTGTGGGGGCAAAGGACCTGCTTATGCCCATTTTGTGGTCGAAGAACTCAAACCCTGGATCGACCATCATTACCGCACCCTGCCCCAAGCCGGTTATTCAGGTCTGATGGGCTCTTCGCTCGGGGCGATTATCAGCTTTTATATCGCCCGCGCTTATCCTGGGGTCTTTACGCGGCTGGCACTGATGTCTCCCACCGTCTATTGGGCCCATCATGAAATCCTCAATGACACACATAACTTTCCCCTGCATTTGCGCCTCTGGGTCGATATTGGCACCGAAGAAGGCCGCAATCGCGAAACAGAGGAGACGGTCGAAAGTACCCAGGACTTTGTGCATGCTCTCGAATTGCGGGGCTACACCCGCTATCACGATTTGGCCTATGACGTGGACTGGTTCGCTGGCCACGATGAAATGGCCTGGGCCCAACGGGTTTATAAACCCCTGCAATTTTTATTTGGGAATTTGGTCTGAGCCCAAGCAATGAGTACGGCATCCCCCTTAACTGTGACCCTGCTGACCCGCTCGATCAAAGAGGCGCTGGAAACCTGTTTTCCCTACCCGGTGCGGGTCCAGGGAGAAATATCCAATTTTCGCCCCCATTATTCGGGCCACGCCTATTTCAGCTTAAAAGACGCCTACGCCCAAATCTCAGCCGTGATGTGGAAATCCCGCACGGGCTATTTGCCGTTTAAACTCGAAGATGGCCTGCAGGTGGTGTGCACGGGCACCGTCACAGTCTACGAAAAAACCGGCCGCTATCAGCTCAATGTGCTCGACATGCAACCCGCAGGCAAAGGGGATCTGCAGGCGCAATTTGAAGCCCTCAAACGCGAACTTTGGGAAGCGGGGCTCTTCGACGAAGCCCACAAAAAACCGCTGCCCACGTATCCAGGCAAAGTGGGCATTATTACCTCCCCCACTGGCGCGGCCCTGCAAGACATGCTCGCGGTTGCCAAACGCCGAAATCCAGGTATTCCGCTCCTGCTCAGGCCCGCTCAAGTGCAAGGCGAAAACGCAGCCAAAGATCTGGTCAAAGCCATTCAAGAACTCAATGCCCACGGCGGCGTCGATGTGATTATTCTGGGCCGGGGGGGTGGCTCGCTCGAAGATCTTTGGGCCTTTAACGATGAAACCCTGGCACGTACGATATTCGCCTCACAGATCCCGATTGTGGCAGCCATTGGCCACGAAATTGACTTTACGATTGCCGATTTTGTCGCCGACAAACGTGCCGCTACGCCCTCTGCTGCGGCCGAATTGGTGATTCCCAGTCGCGAAGAAATGCTGGGGCAATTGTATTATTATCAGGACAAACTGGCCACTTTGCTCTGGCAACAGGTGCAACAGGCCCGCAGCCGCCTGGCGCGTTTGAGCCAGCACTACCTGCTGCGCAAGCCTGAATTTTGGCTCGACCCCCGCTACGAAAAGCTCTGGCGCCAGCAAAGTGCCTTAGAGCAGGCCTGGGAAAGGCAAATTGAGCAGAAACAGCAAGCCTTGGCACTTTTACACAGCCGCCTTGAAGGACTGGACCCGCGCAAAGTGCTCAACCGGGGCTTTGTGCTGCTGGAACAGCAGGGCTTGCCCGTCACCCGTGCAGGCCAATTGCAAGCGGGCCCCGTCAGCCTGATCTTTCAGGACGGGGTGCGCAGCGCAAATTTGGAATTGGAAAAGGAGACCTAGTTCGCAATGTCAAAAAAAAAGCCGGTTTTTGAAGAATCGCTGAATGAGCTGGAAAAATTAGTGGGCCGCCTGGAAAGCGAAGAAATCCCCTTGGCTGAAGCCATTGCTGCCTTTGAAAAAGGCCAAAACCTGATCAAAGCCTGTGAAGGCCAATTGCAAGAAGCGGAACAGGTGGTCAAACAATTATTGCAGGGCACAGCAGATGGCTCCAAAGAAGCGCAAGAAATCGCTTTTGAAGGCCATTTGTTCTAGTTCCCGTCCGCCAAAGATTGCAGACTTTGGTTTTGCCTGTTAGAATAAATGTATTATTTACACTAAATTAATCCTACTGCTCAAAGAGGCCTGCCATGACTGATTACTTCCGTCCCTCCGTAACTGTAGATCTGCTGGTCTTTGACTGGACCCACGAGATTTTGTCGCTGCTTTTGATTCAACGAGGGAAAGATCCCTTTGCCGGGCACTGGGCCCTGCCCGGCGGGTTCATCGAGCCCGAAGAGACCCTTGAAGCCTCTGCCCGCCGCGAATTAAAAGAAGAAACAGGCCTAGAAGTGGGCCCGCTTTCTCCCCTGGGCACCTATGGTGATCCCGGCCGTGATCCGCGCGGGCGCACCCTGACCGTGGCTTTTGCTGCGCTTACACAAGACCAACCCGCTGTGTCTGGCCAAGATGACGCAAGTGAAGCCCAATGGTTTCCAATTGGTCAATTGCCTGCCCTGGCATTTGATCACGCCAAAATTATCGCTGATGGGCTCAACGCGCTCAAATCGCAAGTGAGAAATATTTATTCGGGCATTCCGCTAAAAACCAATAACCAAACCCTTCTGCCTCAAAAAATCCTGGAGCAACTGCCTGACTAAAAGGGGTTTTGACGCACTGCTTCTAGACGCCTGAGTCCGGGCCGGTTTATACTCTGGTATCTAAGCACAGCTGCTTGTTTATCCCCATTTTTAAGTTTCCGTTTTTTCGGGGCAGTCCAGGAGAGGTAAGGTATTCTTTCATGACGGAGTCAACACTCCAACCTTTGGCCGACCGTATTCTCAGGTTTCTCTGGGAAAGTGATCCCGTCCAGGCAACAGGTCTGGGCATTCATGACTACGACTATCACTATGCCGATTACAGTCCCGAGAAGCGGGAAATCTGTCTGAAGCAAAAGAAAGACTATCTGGCACAACTCAAGACCCTCAGTTCAGAAAACCTCTCCCGTGATGAGCAGGTCGATCTGGCTATTTTACAGGCGCAATTGAGCGCCATGGTCTATGACGAAGAAGTGCGCGAGCACCTCAAGCGGGATCCTTCCCACTATCCTTCGGAAGCCCTCTACGGGGTACAACAATTACAGATCAACTACAATCTGCCTCTCGATCACCGGGTACTGGCAATTATGAGCCGTCTCAAAGCCATGCCACGTCTTTTGGAACAGGGCATGGCAAATCTGCGCAGCAACCCCGCTGAGATCTCTACGGTTTCGATCAGTGTGGCCCGCGACTCGGTCAAAGCTGGCCGTCAGTTTTTAGAAGAAATTGTGCCCCAATTTTCGGGCACGGTGCCCCATTATTTTAAAGATCTGCTCGAAAGCAATACCTTGGCACTCAAGGCTTTGCACCATTATGAAAAATTTCTCAACGATCTCGAGCCCCAAGCCCAAGCGAGTTTTGCCTGTGGCAAAGCCCATTATGACTTTTTGCTCAAAGAAAAATACCTGCTCAATTACAGCATTGAAGAGGTCTTGGCGATTGGTCAGAAAGCCCTGCAAGACACAGAGCGTCTGATCGAAGAAGTGGCCCACGAACTCAATCCCAAGCTGACCTGGATGGAGCAGATCGACGAGCTCAAAAACAAACACCCCGAAGCCGACAATCTGCTGCACGCTTATAAAGCGGAAGCAGAGCGGATTCGCGATTTTGTCGTCAAAGAAAGCCTCGTCACCCTGCCCGAAACCGAAACCCTGGCGCTGATGGAAACCCCGATTTTCCAGCGCAGTATCATGCCCTATTCGGGTTATGTCTCGCCAGCACCTTTCGAGGAGCACCAGACGGGCTATTTCTGGGTCACGCCCATGCAAGACAGCATGAGCGAAGAAGAAAAACACCAGCGTTTGCGCTCGCACAATATCTATGACGTGACCCTGACAACGGTTCATCACGGCTATCCGGGGCAACACCTGCTCTTTGTTCAAACCCACCAACACCCTTCCAAGGTGCGCAACAGCTTTCCTGATCCCTTTTTCGCCGAAGGCTGGCCACTCTATTGCGAAGAGATGTTGTATACCGAAGGTCTTTACTCCGACCTCAAAACGCGGCTCTTTCAGTTGCGCGACCAACTCTGGCGCGATTACCGCGTGATTATTGACACCCAATTGCATATGGGCAAAATGGATTACGATACCGCTGTCCAGACTTTGGTCGAAGAAGTGGGCATCGATCAGGCCAGTGCCGAGGCAGAAGTCAAGCGTTACGTGCTCTTTCCCACGATTGCGATTGGCTATATGTTTGGCAAAAAAGAGATTATCAGCCTGCGCCAAGAAATCGCCGACCTGCGTGGTGACGATTTCTCAGTGCTGATCTTCCACAACCGTCTGCTGAGTTTTGG
>CAZRFI010000090.1:0-9055 GCA_964598905.1 uncultured Candidatus Sericytochromatia bacterium
ATCTACTTAAATCTGGATTAATTTCGACCAACTTAAGCGCAGAGTGGCCTGTGTTAGAATGAACATGCCTCTGAGAGAGGTGAAATGCTTTGTATGCAACGGAAGGAAGCGCTCCATGTCTGATACCCTGTCTTTGAATTTGCCTGAATTTGTCAACGAACCCTTTAGCGATTTTTCTCAGCCCAATACAGCCGCTGCGATGCAAGCGGCACTTCAGCAGGTCACGGCCCGCTTTGAAAAAGAATACCCGCTCACGATTGCCGGTGAAAAAATTCAAACCGGCAGCACCTTTACCTCATACAACCCTGCCGCTCCAGAACAGACCCTGGGTCGCTTTCAAAAAGCCGATGCCACCTTGGCCGAAAAAGCGGTAGAGGCTGCCTGGGCTGCGTTTCCTGCTTGGGCCAAAACCCCTGCTGCGACCCGTGCTGAGTACCTGCTCAAAGCCTCTGACTTGGTCAAAGCGCGCAAATTTGAAATTGCCGCGGCGATGGTCTACGAAGTCGGCAAAAGCTGGGCCGAAGCTGATGGCGACGTGGCTGAAGCGATTGATTTCCTGGAATTTTATGCCCGTGAAATGCTGCGTTATGCCGAACCTCAGCCGATTACCCCTTATCCCGGCGAGGCCAATGAGGCCTTTTATTTGCCTCTGGGTGTGGGTGCGATCATTCCCCCCTGGAATTTCCCCTTTGCCATTTTGGTTGGCATGAGTACAGCAGCGATGGTGGCTGGCAACACGGTGGTGTTGAAACCCGCCGAAGAATCGATGCTGATGGGCGCGATTTTTGTCGAGATCATGGAAGAAGTGGGCCTGCCTGCCGGTGTACTCAATTTTATTACCGGCGATGGTGCCGAAGTGGGCGGCGTGATGGTCAATCATCCCCTGACCCGCTTTATCTCTTTTACAGGCTCCAAAGATGTCGGGCTGCTGATCTCCGAACAGGCGGCCAAACGCATTCCGGGTCAGCGCTGGATCAAACGTGTGATTGCCGAACTCGGTGGCAAAGACGCCACAGTGGTTGACGAAACCGCTGATTTAGAAGCTGCTGCCAGTGGAATTGTGGCTGCTGCTTTTGGCTTTCAAGGCCAAAAATGTTCAGCCTGTTCGCGGGCGATTGTGGTTGAATCGGTCTACGATCAGGTTTTGGCCAAAGTGATTGAAAAAACCAAGGCCCTGCAAATTGGCGATCCAACCGATCCCTTGGCCCAGGTCGGCCCTGTGATCAACCAAGAGTCTGAAGACAAAGTCTTGCGGTATATTGGCTATGGTCACGAAGAGGGCCGCTTGGTCGCGGGTGGTCACAAGCTCGACCGCCCCGGCCATTTTATCGAACCCACGGTTTTTGCCGATGTAGCGCCTGAGTCCCGTTTGGCCCAAGAAGAGGTCTTTGGGCCTGTCTTGGCGATGATCAAAGCCAAAGACTACCGCCATGCCATCGAAATTGCCAATAACACCCCCTTTGGTTTGACCGGTGCTTTTTACAGTGCCCGCGAAGAGCGACTGCAAGAGGCTCACGACGACTTCTTTGTCGGCAATCTCTATCTCAACCGCAAATGTACTGGGGCTTTGGTGGGCGTCCATCCCTTTGGGGGCTTTAACCTCTCAGGCACCGATTCGAAAGCGGGAGGACATGATTACCTCTTAAATTTCCTGCAGGCCAAATCTGTCTCGCGCAAAATCGGTTGAAATACATCAGCGTTCCCGTGAGACGGTATTTTTCCTGGTTGGCAGTTCTCTGGCTTTTGCTGGGGCTTTGGGTTCCGGCTGTGATTGCCCAGGTTCCGACTGCGGCTGTGCCTTCGGCCTCCCTGCCTCAAATCCGACTCTATCCCCAGCAATTGGTGGGCGGGGAGGCCGTCAATCCCCAATTGGAGTCGCTGTTTTACCGCAAGCCTTGGTCCTTTGACTTAACGACCTTTGAAGCCCTTTGGAATGATCTTCAGGGGCTTTTGCCTTGGGCTCACTCCACGCTGAACCGTTTGCAAAACCAGGATTTTGTCCTTTCTGACTATCTCTTGGTTGGGGGGCTTGTCTTGGTTTTGTTGATTTTTCTCAGCCTCGGCTGGATGGATCGGCGCTTTCAAAAACTGTTAAATCCCCTGCTTAATTTTTTACCCCGCTCTTGGCCTCTGCCCGTGCGCCATTTGACCCGGCTGGCGATCGCTGTCTTGAGCCGTTCATTGATTTTTCTCTCGGCTTTGTTTATGACCTATTTGGTCTGGGGGGCCTTTTCTCCTCAGAGCAGGCTTTTCCCCAGTTTGATTCACCTGCTCTGGATTGCCGTGATTTACCGAACCTTGCATTTGCTGATTTTGGAATTGCTCGCCAACCCCGATAACCAGCTCTTTGACACCCTCTCACGGCCATTGGCGCTGCATTTGTATCACCGGTTTCGGTTTTTTCTGGTTTATTTAGCGCTCTTTTTGGCCGGAATTTCGCTGTTCGAACACGCCCATTACCGTCCAGATTTTATTGACTTTCTCTATTTTGTCTTTTCAGGGGGGCTTTTGCTCTTTGGGGCTTATCTGGTGGCCAATAAAAGCCAAATTTTTGCGCTTTTGCCAAAGCTTGATGAGCCTTTTTATCTGCGCTTTTTGGATTTGTTGGGCCGTTTTTATACTTGGGTGATGGCATTTACTCTGGCTTTGGGTGTGTTGTGGATTGTTGGCTATCACCATCTGGCCCAGATCTTTTTTCTGCGCTCTTGGGTCTTGGTTGCGCTTTTTCTGGGAGCGGCGCTCTTTCATCGCTGGCAGGCGCAAAAAATCACAGAGGCATTCTCCTTGGCGGGAAAACTCAGTTCTTTGGGCCAGCAACTGGCTTTGGCCATTGTCTTAATTGAGGTTTTTCTGGTAAGTCAGCTATTTTTGTATTTATTGGATATTCGCAACGCCCTTTTACAATGGTTGGCATCTCCAATTGCCTCGATTGGCAATAGCTCATTGAGCCTGCTCTCGATCTTTAGCGGCAGCTTGACCGTGGTGATCTTTTGGCTCTGTTCGCGGATTTTAAACGCCCTGCTGGAAGATCGCATTTTCCCCCGTCTGTCTTATGATGCCGCTGTGCAGCAGATGATCACGCTCAGCATTTTTTACATCAGCATGGGCCTTGGAGGGTTGATCGGCCTGAATATTATGGGCCTGGATCTTTCGATGTTTGCGATTTTTGCCGGGGCCCTGGCCTTTGGGATTGGCTTTGGTCTGCAGGGCATTGCCAAAAATTTTGCCAGCGGGATTGTCTTGGTTTTTTCAGGTTTGGTCAAAAAAGGCGACTATATCACAGTTGGGGATTATACCGGTTATATTCAGCAGGTCAGTTGGAAAAAAGTCCTGCTGCGCACCCCCGATCATGTTGATTTGATTGTGCCCACCGTCAGCATGGTGGAGTCCACGATTGTGAATTGGACCTATTCCGACGAACGGGTGCGGGTGCATTTGCCTGTGGGAGTGGCTTATAATGCCGATCTCGAAATTGCCAAAGCCGCGCTGCTGGAAGCGGCAGCAGAACACCCCGAAGTTTTGACTGAACCCGCGCCCGTCGTTTGGCTCAAAGAGTTCGGCGACAGCGCGCTGCAATTGGAACTCCTGGTCTGGATCAACTGTGAGCGGATTACCCTGGAGTCTCTGCGGGGAGAGATCAACTTCATGATCTGGCAGGCCCTCAAACGCCACCAGATTGAAATTGCTTTCCCCCAACGGGATTTGCATCTGCGTTCGGGTTGGCCCCCTGTCAATAAAAGCACCGAGCCCTGAAGGCTGTACTAAATACAACGATTTCAACCATTAAAATACCCCGCTGAATACAATATCAGCGGGGTGAATCTTATTTGTGCCTTAACGTCCGGGCGGACGGGGTGGGCCACCGGGCGGGGGTGGTCCAGGCGGTCCGGGTGGACGGGCGCCAGGCGGGGGTGGGCCAGGAGGTCCGGGCGGGCGGCCCTGAGGGGGACCAGGGGGGCCCTGGCGGTTCAGAGAGGCTTCGACCGACTCAATGGTCTTCAAAAGGGCTTCTGCCACTTCTTTGCCAAGAGAATAGGGAATGGCAATGCGCGTATGGACAGGAACACACTCTTTTTGCAGGGTTTCGACTTCTTCCTGCATGATAGGTGGCAAGTAGCCGAAATCAATGACGACGTTTTCCCGATCGACCCGGAAGCGGAACAAATTGGCCGGCTGACTCAGTCGATCGAGATCGCGGGCCAGGAGATCGTCGGGGGACAAGGGTTGTACCATGCTGGATGTCTCCTAGGTTTCTTTCAAACTTTGAACCATGCTACCACAAAATCCCAACACAATCAAAGGACCTCGATCACCACTTCCAAAGGGAAGCGATTGTGACTTTTCTCGATCAGCCAATTGATGCACCGCTTAAAAATCGCTATGATGTGGGGAGGAGAGATATTATGCGCATTATTCAAACCACCGATTTTCAGGAAATGAGCCGCACGGCGGCCCTGTTAATCCTCAATTTACTTTTAAACAATCCTCAGGCTGTGATTGGCTTGGCGACGGGGCATACGCCCAAAGGGCTCTACCGTGAATGGGTATTGGCCCGTTACAGCTTGGGCATTGCCATGAACGGTTTGCATTTTTGTCATTTGGATGAGTATCTCGGCCTCGGCAGTGACCATCCCGAGTCGATGGCCGCGATTTTGCGCCAGCAGCTGATTCAGCCTCTGGGTATTACACCCGACCGGATTCACTATATGCCGGGCACTGCCGAAGATCCTGAACAGGCCTGCCGCGATTATGAAGCGCTGATCGCCCAATTGGGTGGACTGGATTTACAGATTTTGGGCATCGGGCAAAATGGGCATATCGCCTTTAATGAACCCGGCACCCCATTTGATCAACATGCCCATGTCACGACTTTGAGCCCCTCCACGCGCAAGGCCAATGCCTCGGCCTTTAGCAACAAAGAAACCCCTGCCCAGGCCATGACTCTGGGGCCCGCCACGATCATGGGTTCCCGCCGGATTTTGCTGATGGCTTCGGGTTCTTCCAAAGCCACGGCGATTCAAAACATGCTTGAAGGCCCTTTGGACGAAAATTGTCCAGCTACTTTGCTGCGCTTTCATCCCAATGCCACACTGGTGCTCGATCGCGAAGCTGCGGCCAAACTCTCTCCAGCTACCCTGCAACCGGCGGAGTACAATCACCCGATTCCGCTGAGTGTCTTTGCCAAAACAACGCCGCTTTTAGACGCGCCGCAACGGATATTGGTCTGTGCCCCCCACCCCGATGATGCCTCGATCAGCTGTGGGGGTACCCTGGCGCGGCTCAAACAAGAGGGTCATGAGTTGTTGTTTATTTCCATGACCACCGGCCACCGCGCAGATATCCCCGGTACCGACCGCGAACAGCGCATTGTGCTGCGGCAGCAGGAGTCCGAAGCTGAAGCCGCCCTCTTTGACAGCCAGGCCTTGGGGCTGGAGCTGGATTTTTATGAACGTGGTTATTGTCCCTCTTCAGCGGATGTCACGCGTATCCGTTCGGTACTCTCGACCTTTAAACCCACACTGGTTTTTTCGGCTTCGGAAGAAGATCGCCACCCCGCTCACCGCATGTCAGCACTTCTGCTCAAAGAGGCCCTGATGCAACATGTGCAAAATACGGGGCAGTCCCTGCAGCTTTGGTCTTATGAAGGTCCCTGGTTTCTCTTTGCCCGCGACGATTTTAATACGGTTGTCGAACTCGAAGAGAGCCATTTGGCGCTCAAATTGGCGGGTATTCAGGCCCATCGCTCGCAAATTGTGCGCAAACGCTACGACCAAGCCGCTGAATCGCTGGCTCGCTTTCGGGCGATTACCACCCCAGAGTCACGGCTTTCGAGTTTTGGCAGCGAATTGCAAAATGTCGGTGAGGCGATCGAGGTCTTTCAGCGGGTGGAATTGCGCCCACGGATCTGACTCAGGTCAAGTGTTGAAATCAGAAATTAACCAAAAATACTGCCTCGCTTAAGCAGAATTTAATCACTTAGGCCCTATAACCCTCTTAAGCAGATCTATTCAGAGAGGAAAAACAGGGCCTTGCAAGTGTCGTCCCCCGTCTTTTCAATCCCACATGCTTTTTCTGCACCACAGGCACGTCTTTCTGCTGCTCAATCTTCTGCTGCTCTGCGGCCTTTCTCCCTTCCTGTTTTGGCCCCACAGAGCGTCCCTGTCTCTCCCAAAGACACATTCAAGCTGACCCCTGCTGCCCAACTCACAGGTTTGCGGGGAATACTTCCCAGCGATACCCTTTTGTGGCCGCAGCCCGTTCCCAGTCCGACGCCCAGTCCCACTCCTCCTGCCGCAGAACCCGAAATTCAGGCCTTTTTTACCCAGGTGCATACGGGCAAACTCGAAGATGTGCAAAACAATGCGGCAAACCCCGACTTTCAATTGGTCAAATTGATCGACTCGGCCCAAACCAGTTTGGATATCTCCGCTTTTGAAATCGATTCTGAGCGGGTGACCGATGCGATTTTGCGTGCCGCCCAAACCCGCAATATTGGCGTGCGGATTGTCACCGATAGCGATTATCTACACGAGGTGCAAATTCAGCGTTTGATCAAGGCTGGTATTCCTGTGGTTGATGATCAGCGCAATGGTCTGATGCACAATAAATTTATTGTGGTTGATGCCGACAGTGAGCGGGCGACCGTTTGGACGGGTTCGACCAATTTAACCGAAAATTGCTTTTGGAAAAACAACAACAATGCCCTTCAAATTCGCTCGCGCGAATTGGCTGAAAACTTTACAGCTGAATTTGAAGAGATGTTTGTGCAGAAAAAATTTGGCATTTCTTCTCCCGCGGTGGTGCCTCATCCTTCGGTCACGGTGGGAAAAACCACGATTCAGACCCATTTTGCCGCTGAGGGCAAAGTGGCGGGCAAAGTGGCTGAAGCCCTCAATAAAGCTGAGAAAAGTATCCACTTTATGGCCTTTTCGTTTACCCACGATGCCATTGGTCAGGTTGTGGCCCAGAAGTTTTCCGACAAGGTCGACGTGCGGGGTGTGTTTGAAAATGTCGGTGCAGGCACGCAATACAGCGAATACGGCAAGCTCAAAGCCCTCGGTGCCGATGTAAAAAAAGATGGCAATCCTGCTATTCTTCACCACAAGGTTTTTATCATCGACGGCAAGACCGTGATCACCGGCTCGTTTAATTTTTCCGACTCAGCCGATAAAAACAACGATGAAAACCTGCTGATTATCGAGTCTGAAGATTTGGCGCGGCAATACGAGGCCGAATTCAAACAGGTCTACGCCAAGGCCCGTTAAGAGCCCCTTATGCAAGGATGTTAAGGGTTTTCAGCCTTGTCTTCTTGCTTGGGGGCCAGAATATGCAGGGCTTTGGGCACAATTTCAATCGTGGCAGGAGTATATCCTACCAAATCTCCATCAATTTGAATGGGGGCCGGTTTGCGGGCAAAAATTTGCAGTTTGCGAATCGAAAAATGTTCAAAGTCGACCCACTCTTTGTGGCGGCGCAGTAGCAGTGAAAGCAACGAATAGAGCGTATCGCGGAAGCGTTTGCTCTTAAAAATATGCAATTCCAACAGGCCATCGTCCATGACCGCCTGTTCGGCAATTTTAAAATCTGTGGCATAGGTTGAGGCATTGCTCACAAAAATTTGCATCACCCGGCGGTTGAGTTTGTGGCGTTTACCTTGGGCATCTTCAAAGCGCATTTTCAGCACAAAAGGGGTGTGGTGAAAGAGGTTTTCGACCCCCGAGGTAAAGACCGCCAATTTGCCAGCCACGTTTTTAAATTGTTTGTTTACGCGCATCAAAATCTCGGCGTCATAACCCACCCCGGCCATCAATAAAAAGTGGCGCTGGTTGAGTTTGCCTAAGTCAATTAAACGGCTTTCGGCCTGGGGCAAATAGGCCAGGGCCTCTTCGTAATTGAGCGGTATTTTAAATTCCCGAGCCAGAACATTGGTGGTGCCCACGGGCAAAAAACCCAATTTAACAGGGGTGTGAACCAGTCCTTGGGCCACCTCGTTGATCGTGCCATCACCCCCAGCGGCGATCACCACATCGTATTTGAGCTCGGCTGCTTTGCGGGCCAAATCGGTTCCCCCACCGATCTTTTGTGTGGGTTCAACGTCAACTTGCCAGCCCTGTTCTTGCAAATAGTTTTTGACCATTTCAGGCTGAAACTGTTGCCAAATTTGACCGGCGGTGGGATTGTAGATCAGCATTGCTTTCATGGCGGCCTGCTTAATTGAGGAGTATCTCTTAGGTGTATCTCGTTGCAGTCTAGCTCAGGGCGGGCAAGATCACAAAGAACAAGATTGCAAGATAATGGCTCAAACTGCCTGCCAGTACAAATCCATGCCAAAGGGCGTGAGCACCGCGAAATTTATGATCAAAGAGATAAAAGACCGACCCCAGGGTATAAAACAGACCGCCTGCGACGACCAGAGCGGTACCCCCCTGCTGCAGGCCTGCAAACAGCGGCTGATAGACCAGTACAATCGACCAGCCCATGCCTACATAAGCCAGGGTTGAGAGCAAATTTGAGCCCATTGGCACAAAGATTTTGTGTAGGCAGCCCATCAAGGCCATGCCCCAAAGTAGGCCCAGCATGGGGAAACCACTTGGATGGTTTTTGAGTACGATCAGCCCCATTGGCGTAAAGGAGCCAGCAATCAGGAGAAAGATCGCGCAGTGATCGATGATCTGAAAGGCTTTTTTGTGGACCAAATCGGTGGCCAAAGAGCTGTGGTAGAGTACCGAAGCGGCAAAGAGCAGAATTAAGGTCGTGCCATAAATAGAGGCTCCTACTATCGGCTGCCACTGCCGTGTCAGGGTGCTGAAAGAGAGCAGGATTGCAAAACCAATCAAACTTAAAAACAAGCCCAGAAAAGCAACCGTAATATTGGCCACTTCTTCAAATTGTTCGGGGCTGAGCAGACGATGTAAATACGGGGCTTGGGTGGGCTGAGCAGAAATAGACATATTCACAGTATACGTCCTTCGCTTGCAGAATCAGATCCCTGGCCTGTCTGCGTTGCGTCCGGTTATGGTCACAGTTTGGTCAAAGGGCTGGAGTTCTGGCCCGG
>CAZRFI010000090.1:9155-15535 GCA_964598905.1 uncultured Candidatus Sericytochromatia bacterium
ACAGAGCAGGTCGAAGTGCAAAAAGAGCTGCAACTGGCCCGGCAGGATCTGGGCTTGATCAAAGACCAACTCAGCGATGGGGTGGATTTGCTCTCGCGGGTGCATCAGCAAGTGCGTTTGCTGACCCTGTTTCGGATTGTTTTGTCCGTGGGTCTGATGTTGGGGCGCACAGGGGCCTTGGCCCTGGTTTTTCGTTTTATGAAACGGCATATCTGGTGGCAAACGCTGGCCAAAGAGGGCATTGAAGAAGTTGCAGATCGCCTTAAAGACTACCTTTTTGCCCCAGCAGCCCGCCCCTACGATTCTTGAAACAGAATGGAGAATGAAGCATGAGTCAACGCAAATCCAGAGCACCCCGTCGCCGTCGCACAGGGCGCCTGTTTCCCTTTTTATTCGGATTTTTGTTTGGAGCGGCTGTGGGCGGCGTCGCAGGCCTGTTATTGGCCCCGCGTTCGGGTGCTGAGAGCCGCCATATTCTCTCGGAAAATCTCAATACGCAACGCGAAGGTGCCCGCAAAGTCGTGGACGAAAGCCGCCACCACGCCCACAAAAGCAGCGGTGATCTGGCTTCTGTCCTCAAGACCCGGCTTTTTCAATTGCGTGATGCCGTGCTTGCAGGCAAAGATGCCGCCCGCAATAAACACAATGAACTCAAACGCAAACAGGCGAGTGCTGAAGGAGGGAAACGCTAATGGCTTCCTGGATTTTATTGGGAATTTTAATTGGCCTAACCCTGGCTTCAATTTCGGTGCTCTGCTGGCAATTGGTGCAGGTTTTGCTCGATGTTCGCCAGATTTTGGGATTGGTCAAAGATCTGACCAAAGACGTTAAACCTGCGCTGCAAGACGTCAACGAGATCCTACACAAGTCCAATTTGGCCATGGATGAAGCGGGCAATACCTACCAAGCCCTGGGTGAAAATGCGCGTGAAGCCATGACCTATTTGGGCAAACTCAAAGCCGGGGCCCGGCACGCCTTTCTGGTCGCCAAAGCGGGGGTCGAAAAAGGGGTGGAAGTCTTTCGCGAGGGTGGTTCTGCACACGACGATTTTGCCCCAGCTCAATCAGATTTGGCGACAGAAGCGCTTGAAAAATCCTGAGCTGAGCTGCGAAGCACTGCCTGAGAATCAGGGCTGGGCCTGGAAATGGAAGGCCTTTCCGCTGCTGCAATTGCGCCGCCAACATGATCAGCTCTATGATCTGGTTTTTTTGAACCCGACTTTATTGCAACGCTGTCAGGCCAGCCTGGCGTCTGAATTATCTGCTTGGATGCAGCAAGAACAGGCCGAAATTCGGCTTTTGGAGCCGCCCGCTTCACCACTTTGGCGGGCGGCCATGCTCAATACGGGTTTGAATTATTACCAAAAATATTTCTACAGCCGGGCACTGTCGCCTGATTCCTTTCCCACCTCAGCAGATTATCATTTGGAAAGCCTGGTTGAACTGGGTGAGCAAGCTTTTCTGGCCGATTTAGAGCTCATTTCGGAAGGCGACCCCGAAAATGCATCCTGGGGGGTTCGGGGTTGGAATGCCCAAAAAGAATTTGAACAACTCAAGGCCCATGCTGATACTGCCTTTGACCCCCAGCGCTGGTTCCGGGTTTCCCGCCTGGATTCCTCTGCTGCAGAGCCTGTCTATCAACCGCTTGGCCTGATCTTGCCCCAGGTCTATCCCGACAAACCCAGCGAGGGCACCCTGTTTTATTTGGGGGTTTTTCCGGCGTTGCGCCAGCAGAAATACGGGCAGGCCCTGCACCATTTGGGGCTTCAACGCTTGGCCCAGGCGGGCGTTACCCGCTATGTCGGTTCCACTGATCTGCGCAATGGGGCCATGCAGCGTATTTTTGCCAAAAATGACTGTGAACAAACCCGTTTGTTGACCTTTTTTCAGGCTTTGGGAGACACATAAATGCAGCGCAGAGAGTTTTTGACCCTCTTGGGTGGGCTTTGGGGCGGGCTGTTGGGAGCGGCACTGCTGCCGAATCAGGTCGTCTGGGGACAGTCTTCAGACAATGCCTCTCGGCGTATTTTGGTGATTGGGGCGGGCATGGCTGGGCTGAGTGCTGCTCAGGTCCTCAAGCAGGCTGGCCATTCTGTGACGGTATTGGAAGCCCGTGACCGCATCGGCGGGCGCCTGCATACGGTGGATTGGCAGGGGTCGCTGATCGAAAAAGGCGCATCCTGGTTACATTCGGCCAGCAAAAACCCGCTGATCGACAAAGCCCGTAAGCAGGGCCTCGAACTGGTCCGCACCTCCTTTGAAAGTGTGGAAATGTGGGATGCCAAAGGCAAAAAACTCAATCTTCAAAGCCATGAAGCGGCGGCCAAGGTGGCCCAATCCCTTTTGGCCAAGTCCCTGGCTTTGGCAGAGAAAGCACCTGCAGGCACGCCCGACCGCTCTCTTTTGGCTGTTTTGCTCGAGCTGTTAAAACAAAAACATTTGCCAGTTGAACAACACGCACTGGTCGCTTGGCTCTTGCAATGTTATGGGGTGCCTTATGCCGAAGACACCGACAAACTCTCCTGGTTGGCTTCCCAAGACGATCAAGAGGCCGATGATGACGATTTTCTGGTGCTGGGTGGCTATTCTCGCCTGCTTGAGCCCCTGCGCGCCGGTCTTGATATTCAACTCAATCAGGTCGTCACAGAAATCCACTGGGGTGGGGTTCGTGCTAATTCGGGTTGTACGATTCAGACCGAACGGGGCAGTTTTGAGGCCGATCAGGTCTTGGTCACATTGCCTTTGGGGGTGCTCAAAGCCATGCCCAAGCTGTTTACTCCAGCCTTGCCCGAATTCAAACGGGGTGCCTTGAAGCGTTTGGGCATGGGGGTGCTCAACAAGGTCTTTTTGCGTTTTGAAGAGCCCTTCTGGGATTCCGAGGCCGATTTCTTTTCGCGAATGGTGGATCCTGCCCGCGATTATACAGATATCTTAAATTTGCAGGTCAGTGCTGAAGAACCGATTTTATTGGTTTTTGCCACAGGTTCTTGGGCCCGCAGTCTGGAGTCGCAATCCGATGCCATGGTGCAAAAAGGGGCGATGCAGATGCTCAAACAGCTCTGGGGGTCTGCGGTGCCCGAACCAGAGGATTTCTGCCTGACGCGCTGGCAGCAAGACCCGTTTTCGCGTGGATCTTATGCCCATTTGCCGGTGGGTGCCAAAGGCAGTGATTATGACGATTTGGCCAAGGCTCTGCCGCCGCGCCTGTTTTTTGCGGGTGAGGCCACCCACCGCCAACACCCCAGTACCGTCCACGGGGCTTATCTCTCTGGGCTGCGTGCCGCCCAAGAAATCATGAAAGCAGACCTTTGAGTTTTTCCAATAAAAGCTGTTTGGGCCCGCCGCGGGATTCCAACAATTTTTCCAAATCAGGGGCTTTCACTGCCCGGCAGCGCTCGTTTTTGTCTCTTTCAAAGAGTGCTTGATCCAATTCTTGAACAAAGCCTTGATCGGCAATATACAGCGAAAGCTCTTCGTTAAACAGCAGGGGGCGGCCCTCTGTGCTAAATGGGCTGTGCAGTGAGCGCGGCACAAGATTGGCCGAGCCCACCAGTGCAAATTGGCCATCCACGCTTAAAAATTTGGTATGCGACATAAAGTCATTTTCGCCGCCTCGGCCTTGATAGAGCCAAGCCTTGACTTGGCCGGGCTGTCCGGCCCGTATCAGGGTGAGCAATGCTGCTGGATTTAAAACTTCAAAGACCGTCTCATCATTGCGCTCGGAGACAATGACTTCCAGTTTTACCCCCCTGGCCAGGGCTTGGCGCAGGGCCTTTTCCACGGGTTCATGGTAAATATAGGCGTGTTCCAGTCGGATGGTGTCCTTGGCTGCGCCAATCAAATGCAGCAATGCCGCTTCAATTTGCAAGCTCTGATCGTCGGTGGTCAAGACCTCAATCTGCCTCAAGGGCCCACTGAGTTTGGTTGGGGGCGTTTGTGCCCGAGCTTCTCTCCAGCGCTGGCCTGGATGTAAATCCTGCCAATTGTCTTTGAACAATTGGTGCATCTGGGCCACTGCTGGCCCCTGAACCTGAATCATCACGTCGTGGTAACTGTCTGCGGTTAAATACGAATCGGCCAGATTTAAGCCGCCGGTATAAGCGATTTGACCATCGATAATCAGCAATTTGCGGTGGTCACTTTTGGCGATGCCACGGGTCAACGGGCTGATTTCAAAGTGCTGTTTCAGGCGGCTTTGGTACTGCGGCAGAGACAGTTGCAATGTCGGCGAATCACCGATTTGTTTAAACAGATCCGCTTGTACCTGGGCAAAAATTGCAGCAACCTTGTCGGCTCCGCGCTGATTGAGATCGTGGTTGTGCAATAAAAAGACGCGAATTCCCTCTGGGGCCAGTGGATCTGCCTTCAATTGGTCGTTTTGAGCGCTTAGCCCCATCGCTTTGAGTAGATACAAGCGGGCCAGTTCGCGGGTGGTTTTGCCGTCATAAAAGACAAAGATCTCCTGATCGATGCTGAGCTGGGCTGAGGCGATCACCCGTTTCATTTCGCTGAAATAAGCTGGGCCATCAATAAACAGCTTTAACTGATTGGGACTCGTCTGGCGTTGGTAATCGCCGGGGTCTGGGAGGTCTGGCCAAATCGAAAAATCAAAGGGGCTTTGATAGCTCCAGAGAAATGGCTCTGAACGAAGATTGCGATAATGCTGCCCTTCGGCCTGAAACTCGGGCAGGTTTACTGTGGTTTGGCCTTTGGCTTGTAGCTTAAAGGGCAAGAGTTGTCCTTTAAACTGGCTTTTTAAAGCGACATCAATTTTACCGGAGGCCTGAAAGCGGTCGCTGAGTGTTTCTGGGCCCAGTTTAATCTGCGTCAGATCGCTGGGCAGGATTTCGAGATGACTGTCTAAGCGGAGGGTGCCTTGCAGCTTCAAGTTTGAGCCTAGACAGGTGTTGACTTCACTTTGGGCCAAGGTTGAGCTCTCTGTGCTCTTTGATTTTGATGTGTTCTGGGCATTGTGAAGCGTGTGAATCTCCAGTTGCAGGGTTCCATCGGTGTAAATCTGGGTTTTCAGCATTAATTGTGAGAGCTGGAGATTCAGTTCGGGTCGGGGTATCAAACTCAGGTTTTGTAAGGGCCATTGAATGAGCAAGCTGTTTTGCTGGCGGGAAATGCGCAATTTGAGCGGTGAAACACGCTCCTCAATACTTGTTTGCAGGCGGTCTAAAATTTGCCCAGAGGGGAACCAATTGTCTTGCAAACTCAGTTTGATTTGCTGGGGATGTGGGCTGTTGAGTTTGATCTGGAAATGATCCCAAAGCGGCCATTGTTGGGCACGTACAGCCAATGTATAACTCTGATCAAGGGCCTCAAAGCCCAATTCCCCGAGTTGAATATTGTTTTTGGGGGTATTCAACTGTGAAAAAAGGGCTTTTAAAACAGGCAAGGGCCATTTGCTCTGCAGCCGTCCAGCTGCTTGCCATGTTTTCATGCCGCTGATACCCCTCATTTTGGGGTATGTTTGGGCTTCAAGCTGAAGTTGGGCTGATGAGCTGGGACATTTGGGCTGCGCTTCTGCCGAAAAAGCGCTCCAAGGGCTGAGCAGTAACACAATCAAACATGCCCAATAAGAGTGCTTTGGCATTTAGAGGCGACAGGGATGTTTTTTTATTTTGACCGGCAAACTGTACAAAAAATTCAGGGTTTGAATATCTCGGCTGGAAATTTTCCCCATCATGCGTCCCATCATGTCTGAGCATCCGCCACACATAATATCACCGTCGGTATTGCTGTGATTGAGTCCCAAGGCATGTCCAACCTCGTGTTGGGCAATTAAGAGTAGCTCATCATAAGAAAAATAGACGGGTTCAGTGACGGTCATTCCACTGCCCAACTGGGCCTTGATCGCCAAGAAAATTTTACTGCGGTGGCGCAGGATTTTATTTTTACTTTGATATATTGCCGGATAATACGCCATTCCCCAGGCATCTTCATTTTTAAAATCCGATTTCCATTCGATCACAATATTGGCTTTTTTAGGCGCGTCTACAAAGGCAAATGTGGCAAAGGGGGCATGCTCAGTCCAGCTTTGAAATGCGGTCTTGACCAGTGGAATGTACATCTCTGGCTGTTTTACCTCGAAGGGTACAGGGGGGATATAGACCCGGATCGGAAATTCGTAGCCAAACCAGCGTTGACTCAACAGTTTTTGAAGTTGACGGGGCTCATCACAAAGATAATGATCTGCTGCGCTTACGACGGGTACGAGTCCTGCCCAGCCCAGTGCCATTGCCAGTAAAAGTCCTGAGAGAAAAGACACGGGTTTTATTTTCATGGATTATCGCCCCTCTTTTTCTGCTGCCCTGATTTTAGCATATCTCTGAATGCCCGTTAAGCGCCTGCAAAATATGTTAATTTGAAATGACA
>CAZRFI010000091.1:0-15526 GCA_964598905.1 uncultured Candidatus Sericytochromatia bacterium
GGTCTGGCCCATATTGCCAATGGGGGCAAAGTGACCTACAGCAAAAAGCTCGATCTCGAAGGTTTTGACAGCTCGACCCTTAAGTTTCAGGGCTCGTTTAAAGACGGTGGCCGGGTCGGCGTCGAGTTCAAAGCCACCTTTTAAGTCAGATCCTCGCTGCGGCAGCCCGCATCTTTGGCTATTCTAGCCAGCATAACGGGTCCAATTTCCACATTGTCATGGAAAGCAAAAACCAATGGGGGATATCCTGGCTTGATCAATTTTCGATGAGACCCTTTTTGAGAAGAGACTTGCCAGCCCAGTTTTAAGAGCTGACGAAGCACACGTCGGGCTTTTGCCATTAGATGCCTGGTTAAGCAGCTACAGGGGTTTGGACAAAACGAATTTCATCCAATTCCGCAATTTCACCATCTTCTACCGCCCAGATGACAGCTTGCAAGGCTGCCAATTTAACATTTGCAGCGGCTTCTTCTTGCGTATTTCCATAGACGTGAATGGAAGCTGTATTGGGTATCCCACTTAAATCCGCAATCCACTGTTGGGTTTGAACTTCATATTCAAAACTGATTTCCAGTGTCACACAACAACCTGCCTTTTGAAGATAGTCTGATCATAACAGAAGTCAGGAAATTTAGGTTTTCGTTTCTGGCCCGATGCCTTTTGGGAGATTTAAATTACCGCAGGGCCCTGGCCAAATTCAGCCGCCCGTGGCCAAAGAAGGTGTCAAAACCGGGTTCACCCCGATCATCGGCCCCAGCTTCCAGCTTCGCTTTGATTTGCTCACGGTTGAGTTGCGGCCAGCGGCTGCGCAGCAGGGCAGCGGCACCCGCCACAGCCGGTGTGGCCATAGACGTGCCACTGACAGCGCCATAATTCAGCTCTTTGTGGGGGTGGGGATAGGTCGGCAGGGCCGAGAGAATCTTGACTCCCGGTGCGCTCAGACTCATCCAGTCGCCAAATTGCGAAAAAGTCGCACGTTGATCTTGGGCATCGCTGGCACCCACGGCCAAAACCCCCGGTGTGGCTGCGGGATAGGATTTCATTTCTTTGCCATTATTGCCCATGGCAGCCACGATTAAGACATCGCGATCCAGGGCGTATTGCACGGCCTCGCGTTTGACCAAGGGGTTCATCAGCCCCCCCAGGCTCATGCTGATCACCTTTGCGCCGTGGTCCACCGCCCAAATAATGCCCGCCGCCACATCGGCAGAGTCGCCAATGCCGTTGTCTCCAATCACCCGGATCGGCATGATTTTAATGCTTGGGGCATACCCAGCAATCCCCACGCCATTGTCGGTCAGCGCGGCAGCGATGCCGGCGCAATGGGTGCCGTGGCCATAGCCATCCCAGGGTTGATCATCTTGGTCGAGCACGTCGTAACCGGGCAGGAGCTTCTCAGCCAAATCCGGGTGTTTGAGGTCGAGGCCAGAGTCGATCACGGCCAGAAAATGCTGGGGATGGCCCTGATAAATCTGCCAACCGGCCTGAGACTGGGTCAAGATATGGCCATATTGCTGGGCAAAAAGCGGATCTTTGGGATAGGTCTGCCGGGATGGATTCTGTGTTGCGGTTTTTTCGATCTGCAGCGGGGCCAACCTTTCGAGGGTCAAAGGCTCGACCCAGAGCAGATCTGGGCGGGCTTTTAAACGTTGCAAAGCAGACTCTGCTGCTGCTGCTGAGCCAAAAGGGGTGCGTACGACTTGCATTCCCAAGCTTTCAGGGCCAATACTGCGCAAACTTTGAAGACCCAATTGGATTAAGGCGGCGTTTTGCTGGTTGCGCACGCCTGGTTTGAAGCGCAAGACCCACTCACCGGGCACCGTCTGTTGCTCAGGGCCGACCTGAGGGTAGCGGGTGCTTACCTGATTGCGGTTTTGCAGCGCAGAAGCACGCAAAGTATTCACAGGGTTAATTGGCTGGGGCAATGACTCAGTCAATGAGCAGGCCTGCAGAGTCATGCCCATCAGGCAAAACAGGGCAAAGGGCGTTGGCTTGGTGAAAGTTATTTTCCGTTGGGGACGTGGCACAGAGGACCTCTGAAAAATGGACTCATGGGCCATTTTAGCATTATTTGCCCATCGAAGCACGGCCCCTCTGCCTCGCACTCGACTTCGCACTCGACTTCGCACTCGACTTCGCACTCGACTTCGCACATGGCTCACCTTCCCCTGATCAGACCCGTTCAAATCTGTTACTCTTAAAAAGAAAAAAGGGCATTCTCAGCCCATCTAAAATCCAAAACCTGCCCCAAGGAGCTCCCCATGCCCCGCCTGATTGCCTCTCCCACCGTGATTCCTGCTGTTGGCAGCAAACCCAAAGTGATCCGTGAATTTGTGGGCCAGGTCAATACCGGCCACAGCCACGCCTCTGTGGCCCAGATGAGTTCGCCATCTGGCTGGGTCGAACCCGGTCAGCGGCCAGATTTCCAGGAAATGACCGTGGTGCTCAAAGGCAGCTTGCAGGTCGAGTCGGAAACAGAGACCTTCACGGTCGATGCCGGCCAGGCGATTTTGACCGAAGCCGGGGAATGGGTGCGTTACAGCACTCCCGGCCCCGAAGGCGCTGAATATATCGCAATCTGTCTGCCGGCTTTTTCGCCCAACAGCGTTCACCGCGACGAATAGCGTTCAGTACAGCAGACGTTAAATACACAAATATACATTTGTATGTTATACTGAGGGGAGTCTGTTTTTTTGAGGTGAATCATGCTCCCTGTTCTCTCTCCTGCCACTCATCCTGTTGCCACCGATCCGCGCCTCTGCCAAAATGAGGGCATGAGCAGCAAAACCTCTTTACAATCCCTGATAGATATTAACTTTCTCGAATACGCCTCTTACGTGATCAAAGATCGCGCCATTCCCTTTTTGGAGGATGGTCTCAAGCCGGTCCAGCGCCGCATTTTGCACACCCTGTTTGAAGTCGACGATGGCAAATACCACAAGGTCGCCAATATTGTCGGCATGACCATGCGTTACCATCCCCACGGGGACGCCAGCATCGAAGCCGCACTGGTGAATGTCGCGCAAAAAGACTACCTGATCGACAAACAGGGCAATTTTGGCAATTTGCTCACCGGAGACCCCGCCAGCGCGGCCCGCTATATTGAGTGCCGCCTCTCCCCCCTGGCACGAGAGACCCTGTTTAACGCAGAGATCACCGATTACCTCGACAGCTACGATGGCCGCAACAAAGAGCCCGTGGTGCTGCCGGCAAAACTGCCGCTGCTCTTGCTCTCCGGCACCGATGGGATTGCGGTGGGTTTGGCCACCAAAATGCTGCCGCACAATTTTTGCGAATTGATCGAGGCCCAGATCGCGATTCTCAAAGGCGAAGATTTTGAAATTTTTCCAGACTTCCCCCAAGGCGGGCTGCTTGATGCCTCACAGTATATGCGCGGCAAAGGCAAAGTGCGGGTGCGCGCAAAAGTCGAGATCAAAGACCCCAAAACCCTGGTGATTCGCGAGATTCCCTATGGTTCCACGACCGAGTCGCTGATAGCCTCGATCGAAGCCGCGATCCACAAAGGCAAGCTCAAGATTGCAAATATTAACGACTTCACAACTGAATTTGTGGAGATTGAACTGCGTGTCGGCCATGGTGTACAGGCCGAAGAATTGCTGGAGCGGGTCTTTCTCTACAGCGACTGCGAACTGACCCTGCATCTGCAGCCGATCTTGATTCGCAACCAAATGCCGGTGGAGCTGGATGTACACGAAATTCTCCGCGAAAATACCCGCCAATTGCTACAGGTGCTGGATCGGGAACTCAATTGCGAATTGGCACGCCACCAACGCAAATACCGCGAGCAGGTGCTGGTGCAGATCTTTATCGAGAACAAGCTCTACCTCTCACTCGAAGAGGCCGCAGATATGCCCGAACTCAAAGCCATGTTGCGGGCCTGGCTCGAACCAATGCTCGATGAGCGCTTTATTCCGATTCCCGAAGAAGATCTCGACAAACTTTTAAATATCCCAATTCGCCGCATCTCCCGCTTTGATTCTGCCAAAGCCCTGGCAGAATTGCAGAAGACCTCGGAGGCGATTGAAGAGGTGCAGCGCAAACTGGCTCACATCAACCAGACGGCCATTCTTTGGCTCAAAGCGATCCTCAAAAAATATGGCGATAAATACCCGCGCCAGACCAGCCTGGAATCCTTTGAAACGATCAATGTCACGGCTGTTGCGATCCAGGATCAAAAGGTGGGCTTTGATCCCGAAACCCGCTATTTGGGTACCCAGGTCAAATCTGATGCACCGCTGCTCTGCTCCACCTTCGACAAATTGCTGCTGGTCTTTGGCAATGGCACCTACCAGGTCCTCGAAATTCCCGACAAGCTCTTTGTCAAAGAAGATGTTTTGCATTTTGAGCGGCAGGCCCAACAGACGGTCTTTTCGGTGCTCTACCGCGACAGTGGCGGCGTCTATTTTATGAAACGCTTTAATGTGACCAAATTTATTCTCGCCAAAGAATACGCCTATTTGCCCGAAGACGCTGAATTGGTCTATTTCAGCGCCGATCCCGATCCGGTGGTCAAACTGGTCTTTGAGCCCCGCAAACGGGCCCGTGTGATGGAGCAGTATTTGGATTTTCGCGATATGTTGGTCAAATCCGTGGGCTCCCGTGGCAATAAAGTCGCCGAGCGCCCGATTATCAAGGTCCAGCCCGTCAGCCGCAAGGCCTATGAAAAAGAGGCCCAACAGGCACAGCCAACGAATACCCAACAGATCTCAATTCTGGATATTCTTGAACGTGAGCCAGCTGACGATGGCAATGTGACCCAGCCAACGCCGAGTGATTCTTGAACACGCTATAATGAAATTTATTAAATCTTACTTTTTGTGAACATCGCTTTTGAACAAAGCCTGAACATAAAAATTCCTGAGAGGAAGCTCCATGTTGAAACAAATTTCGTTAGTCGCGTTAACCGCCTTGGTCTTGGGCAGTTCGGTATTTTTGGCGCCCCAGGCTGAATCCGCAGGCCCTTCAGCCAAAATCACCCATTCTTTTGGGGTCGTTCAGGCCCGCGCCGGGGCCGCCTGGAACAAAGCCAAGACCAATATGGCCCTCTATCCGGGTATGACCTTGCGGACCGGGGCCAATTCCCGCTCTGAGCTGCGTTATACCGACGGCTCAGTGGTGCGCCTGGGTTCGCGCACCATTTTGCGTGTACGCGCCGCCAAAGACCTGCGCCTGCTGCGGGGCAAAACCTGGATCAAAAAACAGCACAACCAAAAAGACCCCATGCGCGTGCGTACCCCAATTGCGGTGGCAAGTGTGATTGGCACGGAGCTTTTTGTCTCCCACAACGATCAAAATACCAGCCATGTCACGACCCTCAATGGCATTGTTGAAGTCACCACCGACAAAGGCGAGACCAAAAAAGTGGGGCCCGGTGAATGGGTTGAAATCGAGCCAGATAAACCCCTCGAAGACCCCACCAAATTTGACTGGAACACCCTCAAGAAAAACGAGCGTTTTCTGATGGATCTGGAATTTGTGCCCACTCCCGAAGAGCAAGCCGCTCTTGACGAAGACTGGAAATAAGCGTATTTTTGACTAACGCTTAATCTTTGATCCGGCAGCCATGCGCTTGAACGCATGGCTGTTGTCTGAATTCTGGAGTTATCATGCACAATGGGTTTTTCGGGCGCAGCCTGCTTTCAGGTTTGGCCGTTTTGGGTTTGGGTTTTTCACCTCTTTGTCTGGCTGCCGTTCAGGCCGAAACACAGGCCGAAACACGGTCTGAGAATGGGACGAAACATGTCGCCGATTCTCATTGGGCCTGGCCAGCTTTAAAATACCTCAACGAGGTCTACCAACTGGATTTGGTTTATCCCCAAGGCCAAAACACAGGCCAAAATACAGGCCAAAAGCCCGTCAACCGATTTGAATTGGCTGTGATTCTGAGCAAGGTCTTAAAAGCCTTAGAAGAAAAACAGCAGGTCCTCACAAAAGCAGATCAGGCCCTGATAAACAGTCTCAAAACCGAATTTGAGGCCGAGTTGGAAGCGCGTTATTCGGCCCTGGATGAGCGGACAGAGGTGTTGGAAGACCAGAGCGATTTGCAAAACACCCAATTGCAAGAGCTGCTGGAGCGCCTGGACCAAATGACCTCGATGCGCGCCTTTGGCTCGTTGGCCCTGCGCTTTTGTGGCATGAGCACCCGTTTGGGGGATTTTCAAAATTTCTTTGGCAGCAATCTCACTGGAGCCACCTTTCAGGTGCGTCTGGGAGCGGGCTTGCAGGGCCGGATTCAAGACAGCTGGGATTGGCAGGTGCGGGTGCTGAGCAACGACAACCGCTCGTACAATCTCTCTTGGTTTCCCTTTGGGGGCGACCATATTCCCCGCAGCCCGATCAATCTCGACCGCTTTTTTATTCGCTACCAGCCCCAAGAATTGAATCAGGGGCCGTTTAAGCTCGCGCTGACGGTGGGCAAAGCCCCCAACTTTCTCTCCGAAAACGAATTGCTTTTGGATGAAGACGTCAGTTTTAGTGGTTTGCAGCAGCAATTGAGTTGGCGCGACCTCACCCCCTTTTGGCCCAAACTCGATCTTGAATTGGGCCAATACGCAGTCTTGGTTGAAGAAACCTTTGTCACCACCTCTTTGCTGGCGGCCAAACTCTCAAGTGAGTTTAAACTGGCAGAACCGCTGAGTTTGCGCCTGGGCAGCAGTTATTCCCATTACCTCAAAGCCGACAATCTGGCGCGTTTTAATTTTAACCAGGGCTACCAGGGTATTTTCAGTGCCCGCAATCGGGGGGCGGATAAAAACGATTTTGAATCAGAGTTCAGGCTGCTCAATGGCTTTGCCCAGTTGCGCTTGAACCTCTGGGAGCAGTGGCCTGTGATCCTACAAGCCGATTATTTGCGCAATGTGGGCAGTGCCGATAAAAACCAGGGCTGGTGGGCCGGATTGCAAGTGGGAGAACTCAAAGGCCCCGGCTCTTGGCAATTTAAATACGCCTATCGCGGCCTGGAGCAAGATGCCAATCTCTCCCTGATGGTCGATGAGACCTTGGCAGGTACCGATGTCACTGGCCATGTCTTGGATGCCGCTGTGCAATTGGCGGCCAAGACCTCGTTTTCTGTCACCTTACATGCCCGCAGCCCACTTTCAGATCCAAGTAAAGATCATTTGTATATTTTGTACACCACCCTGCGCCAGGATTTCTGAGCCAGGCTAACAAAAAGGAAGAACCATGAACAAACGCCTATTCGCCGCCATCGCCGCATTGCTGGCTCTCAGCGCACCATTGACCATTACCGCCCCCGTTTTGGCCCAAGACTTGACCAAAGAGACGGGGTATCCCGATGTGGCTTCCAGCCATTGGTCCGCCGCAGCCCTGCAAGAATTGGCGCAAAAATACCAGCTCAAATTGACCTACCCCGATGGCGAATTCAAAGGCCAGCGCTCCTTGACCCGTTACGAAATGGCTGCGCTGCTGGTGCAGGTCTTTCGCCAGATCAAAAACGTCTCAGACAGCGATCAAAAAATGCTGGCCGCGCTCAAGTCCGAATACCAAAAAGAGCTGAGCAGTCTGCGCGAAGAAATCAGGGCCGAGTTGGAGATGGTCGAAGACCATTTGGATATTCTCGACAACGATCTCAATCAAACCCGCGAAGAGCTACTTGCCGCTTTTGCCAACAGTCTGCCCTTTACCCTGAGTGGCGACATTGCCCTGCGCCATGAACTGGTCACACCCGATTTTGCCGATCTGAGCAAAGCCAGCACCAACACCCCACAAAGCCGTGTGACATTGAGTCTAAATAGCCGGGGCCAAGACGTCTTTGGCTATGGCGCGCGTTTGAGTGTTGGCAATCTGCGCAATCCAGGCAATCCCTGGTGGCGCTTGGGCGATTTTGGCGCCCGCGTGGACTTTTCCCTCGATCGCTTTTTTATCACCTGGCGGCCCACGGCGTTTATCGACGTCACTGCGGGCAAATTCCAAAACGTCTTTTCCAATAGCGAATTGTTGATGGACTTTGACGTACAGCCCGAAGGCGCCATGCAGCGCCTGCATTTTGACGCTATCTCCCCGGTCTTTCGGCGCTTTTCTTTGACCCTGGGTGAGCAGATTATTAACATGAATCGGGTCTTTGAAGGCAATACCTTTATTCTCAGCGCCAAAGCAGATACCCAGATTTCACCCCTGAGCTGGATGGATATTGACCTCAGTGCCGCTTACCACCACTATCTCGGCGAAAGTGTGCTCTACAACGCCAGCCGTTTGGCAACCGAAAAAGGCCTGAGCCAGCCCTTGGTCGGCAATGTCATGAGCAATACCCCCAATACCGCGTTTAGCTTACTCAATGGCTTTGGCAAAGTCACTTTCCATTTGGGCGAGCGCCTGCCGCTGGAACTGTCGTTTGACTATCTGCGCAATTTGGCTGCCCCCGACAAAAACCAAGCCTTTCAAGCGGGTTTACAATTGGGCTCTGCCCGCATGCCCGGAGATTTCTTTCTGGCCTATTTCCTCAAATACCTCGAAACAGACGCCTCGGTTGCGTATTTTGTCGAAGACCAACTCGGTCGCACCAATGTCATGGCCCACGAAGGCCAGGTTGGGGTCAAAGTCTGGGACAAAACCACCCTCTTTGCCACCTACCAATACCGCGACAGTCTGACCTCACCCGGCGCACCCGTACATACCTTGCGCACAGGGATTTTTCAGGCGTTTTGATCCAATAGCCAGCGCTGCTCCAGCCCTTCGCTGGGCAGACTGGGCTCTCTGAGTCCCAGCATGTCCTGCAGCGCTTCTGCGCTGGGGCGGTTATTCTGAATTCTGTCTTTAAACAGCTGAATAAAGTCTTCGAGGCTGAGCATTTGCAGCGGATCCCCAGGTTGCCCCGCATTAAAGTGCTCGACAGTCTGTTGATAGAGGCGATAGGCATTGTTGAGATTGCGCTCAGATTGCAAAAGAATGCGCAGGGTCTGGCTTTGTTTGAGCAAAAATGCGGCAGAATTGCTTTGGCTTAAACGCCCAATTTCGGCCAACACTTCTTTGTGGAGATTGGTGGTATTGATCCGGGTTTGGCCAAAACTGGTCGCCACACGGTTGCGGAACCCCGTATCTTCAAACAGGGCTTTGGCGGCGGGGGTTAATTGGGCGTAAAGGGGGTCTGTTTGTTGATCCGAGGCACATTGATTCCCCTCTCCCAGGGCCACCATTTTGGCCAATAACACCAACAGGGCCCGGTTGGAAGCGCCAGATTCCCCGCCGAGCAAGGCCTGGATATGCTCGGGCATGGCAGCTTGATCTGCATGGCTGAAAGCAGTCATTCCTCCCTCTACAAAGGCATTTAGCTCTGTTTCAGCCTGGGCCCGGGTCTGGGGATCCTGCTGGCCATCCCTGGCGATGCGCTGCAAACCGGTTAAAAACTCCAAGACATAGCCTTCTTCATCGTTTTTACAGCGAAAATTCTGAAAATTGAGTTGCAATTGGCAGTCAAGTTCGGAGAGAAAAGCCGCAAAACGGCTTGAGAATTGTGGATTTTGTTCCTCGGCCAAGGATTCTGCCCAAGCCGGGAATAGACTGCGCACCTGCTCGGCATTTTCAGCCAACCATTCACGGGAAAAAGCCGGCAGAGGAATGGCACTCTGCTGGGCCAGCCAATCCATACTTTCAGCCAGGGAAGCCCCGCCTTTTTCAGCCAAGTCGTGCCAAAGCTGGGGGAGAAACCCACGAAAACGCGCCATTTCGTGTTTGACCGCCTCTTTGCTCTTGCCTTGAGCGGTCATAAAATCCAGCAATTCCCCTTCTTTGCCTGCATAGCGCCCAGTTACAGCCGCCATAAACATAAATTTTGTCATAGAATCCCGCAGCAAACGTTCGGGCTGATAGACAAAACTGCGGTAACTCTCAGCAAAGTCTTCTTCAGGGCTGAGGGTGGCATAAGGCGAGACAAAACCATTTTCTTGGCCGGTTTGCAGGGTATGATCGAGACCATATTCCGCGCTGGTTTCGGCATTGTCAGACCAGCTGATGCGTTTCCAGTTTTCCAGTACCTCTGGCCCATTTTGCAAGATATGCCCGGTTTCGTGGGTCAAGACCTGTTCGGTAAAGTCTTGGTTGTCTCCACCATCGATCATGCCAAACCAGAATTTGGTCAGGTTTTCCAATAGCGGAGCATCAAATTTACCCGGTTCGGGGTTGTTTTTCATTTGTTCCAGCACCGCCGCAATGCGTTCTTGGCTGCCAGGGCTCAACTGAGGAAACCAGCGTTTGTGCCAGCGTTCGCTGGTTAAAAGACTGTTGCGCAGATCTGCGGGGGTGGCGCTTCTCTGGCTGGGATTTTGGGGATTCAAAGCGTTGATCCGGGCATCAAGGCTTTGCAAGAGACTGGTTTTTTCAGCAGGTGAAATCTGGCGATCATCCGCGATAATGTCCCGAATCTGACGGGCTTCAATCAAGGTTCGAAAACGTTCAACGGCAGCTTCGGTCTCAGCGTCGTAAACACCACTGCTGAGGGCCTGTCCAGTAGGGCGTGCGAGATTGAGAAAGCGCTGTAACTCAGCCACGGCAGCAGAGCTTTGCCCCGGATTCTGCCGGGCTGTTTCAAGCTCTGCAAGCAATTGACGGATCTGGGGCTGCTCAACAAAGTCCGAGGGATTCGGAAAAACAGCCCCCTGGTGCAAGATGATCTTGCCGCCCTCTTGATCGCGGCGGGCCACTTTTAGGCTCTCTCCCAGGGCCCGAATCAGTTCCCCCGAACGGCTCTGAATCGGCGGGTGCATTTCGTAGATCAGGGGCTGTCCATTGGGCTGGGTCAACAGGGTTTTGAGTTTATCTGCTGGCACTTGGGTTTGCATTTCTGCCACCGAATTGTAGACCGCCAGCAGGGCTGCGGGCCCCCACTCCAGGCCCGGTTCCGCAAGTTTTAATTGGGGCGGGGGGATCTCCAAACCCTCAAAGCGGGTTTGCAGGGCCTGGGTCAAAGCCTGTTTTAAGGCTTCGCGCTGCAAGGGCAAAGTCGCCTGGGGCGGGAGATTGCTGTACCAATGGACCAGCACCTCGCGGGGCAGATTGCGGCAGGCGTGTTGCAGCCTTTGAAAGTCGGGAAATCCCAGCTCTTTGGCCCAATTATCGAGGGGTTGACGGAGCGCGTCTGGCACAGGGGGAGCGTCTTCAGCCGCATTGGATTGATAAGGCATTAAATACCCCAGGGCCTGTTGCAATTCCAGGGCCTGAGGGGGAGTGGCAACGGGCGCCTGAAACTGGACCTGGGTAGGCTCCAAGGTGCCCTGCCGATAGGTTTCCGGGGTGGCTGGTGCGAGACTGGCTGGCGCTGAAGGAGCCGGGGTTGCTTCCGCCGCCTGAACCGGCAAAAGGGGCGGCGTTGTCAGCGAGACGGGGCTTTGCCCGGATGTGGCGTTGAGCATGTCCTCTCCCTCTTTGAGGTCTTTGCCTAGATTATGGCATAAAAACAGACTTTGCGCACAAATTCAGGGCCATTTTGGCAGGGGCTGACTGAGAAATTGATCGACACGGGCAAAGACCCGATCTTTGATCGCGTTTTCGCGCGGCTCGTCTTTGCGGGGCAAAATGGGCAGATGCCAGCGCGAATCCAACCAGAGCACTTCGATCTGGTTGTGTTTGAGGGCCTGGGCCAAAATCTGGGCACTTTTGGGGTCAACCACCCGGTCGCCCCGGCTCTGCACAATCAAGATCTCCAGATCAGAGGGCAAATGCAGGCCGCGTTTTAACAGCCGTTGCAATTCGCAGCAGAGCAAGTGCAATTGTTCAACTGCCTGCAAGGGCAATTCGCGGTACCAACAACGAATCCAATCGGGGTCAAAATCGTTGGCAACGGCCTGCACACCCGCTTTGCGGGCCCAACTCACCAATTTGACCAATTTTTCACGGGTCTGCACCAAAGGCGCAATTAAAACCAGCTTTTGCACGCCCGGAAAGGCGCGTCGGCTCAGCAATTCAAGCAGCAGGGCACAGCCGGTGGAGGTGGCGATCAGCGTCTGGTTGGCATACCCCAGTCGCATCAAAGCAGCCAATTCTTGCTCCAAAGGGGCCTGCCAATCTTGCCAGGTCGCTTGGCGAAATTCAGCAATTTCACTGCCGTGGGCGCCCAACATGACCCGGGCAGCTTGCCAATGAGGGTGTTTGTCGAGCAAATAATCAAGCAAATAATGGCTCTCAAAGGGCGTGGCCGAAAATCCATGGAGCGTGATCAAAGCGGGGTTCTGTTGTTGGGCTGCTGTCGGTTTTTCGGCCTGAGAGAGCCAAATCGGGCCGACACGGGGGGGAATATGCAGGTGGTCGAGATCGTCAGGCAAGACCTGGTCAAACGGCCTGCGAAAGCGCCAGAGTTCTGCAAGGCGGGCTTTGATCGGTTTGGCATCCGGCATCAGGAGGTAATTTCGACCTCAACCTGGCCGGAATAATCATAGTTTTGCATCCAGTCTTTGCCATGCTGGATCAGATAGAGAAAAAGAGTGCTGCGGCTATTGTCCACCAGCCAGAGTGGTTGGCCGTAAATTTGGTGCAGGTGGCGCATAAAGCCCTGGTGAAAGACCGCAGCCTCTTGCTGGGACATGCCTTCGAGGGTGTCGTAGCGAATCGAAATGCTCCAATCATCACTCAGGTCTTGATCATCGAGCATGGTAATGCCGTATTCCTGGTATTTTCTAAACATCGGCGCAAATTTTTGCAAAAAGAAATAGCCTGCGCCAATCGAGTGAATATAGCGCCGGTGGGCCGTGACAAAGTCAACAGTGGTCTGGGCTTCGGCCTCTGTTTCGGTCGGAAAGCCAAAGAAGATAAACGAATAATTGTAGATCCCGGCAGCATCGGTCTGGCGGTAGACCTCGACGGCTGTTGCCGGGTCGGTGCCTTTGGCCATGCGCTCAATCACACGCGGATGCGCCGATTCCAGCCCGTACATAATAAAGCGGCAGCCACCTTGGTAGATCTGTTCACAGGTTTCCGCATCAAAGCCCTTTTGCAGGCGCGAGAGAATCGACCAGCGCAGCTCAGACTTTTGTGCGATCAGGGCCGCTGAGAGATGGCGGGCATAATTGGGGGAGAGGGTTTCGTCGCCAAAAGAAAAGAGTCGCACCCCGTATTTTTTGGCCAAAAAGGCCATGTCTTCGGCGATCAGGCCCGGCTTGCGCAGGCGGTAGCGGGGCGCATAAGAGACATAATGATCGCAAAAGGCGCAGTCTTTCCAATAGCAGTCTTTGGACCCCAGCAAAGGCAGAATCGGCTCGGGCACCCAGTATTTATCCAGAGGCAGGCCATCAAAATCTGGGGGAGGCAACTCGTTCATCGCCACCGGCGTGCCTTTGTCGTTGAGGTGCACCCGGCCCGCTTGGTCGCGCCAGACCAGTGCGGGCACTTGGGCCAGATCGCCTCCAGAGGCGAGGGTTTGAATCAGGCTCAGCAAAGGCAATTCGCCTTCGCCGCTGATCATACTGTCAAAGAAGAGATCAAAAGCTGGGCTGGGTTTGTCTTGCAGGGCTGCTGCAAATTTGGAAAAAAGTGCCCCCCCGAAGGTGATATGCACCTCGGGCAGACATTCCTTCACCATCCGCGCCAGCGTTAATCCGCCCACCAATTGGGTGGTGTCGGCAATCGAAATACCAAGTAAATCTGGTGGGGCCGCTTGCAGACGGGGCAAAACCGCCTCCCGGTAAAAATCGCGGTAGGGATTGCAATTTTCATCGGCTGTGGCCAGGGCCAATTGCTCCGAAGAAGACTCGCGATAGGGCAAGACAATGCCACGTTTGCTGCATTGGCTGGGAGCATAGGCCAAAGAGAGCAATTGGTAGGCCTTTTCGAGCGTGGATTTGGCCTGAATAAAGGCCGCAGGCTCGTAATAGCGAGACGAACGCAGGGTGGCTTTGGCGGCATCGACTTGGGGCAAAAATGTGCGCAACACCTCTTCGAGTGGCAAGGTCTGGCGCACCAGGTCGGGATTGCGGGTGACCAGCAGATTGCCAAGATAGTCGGAGGAAATCACCCGCTCGTGAAAATCGAGGTTGAGATCCCATTGGGTCACCGCTTGCTGGTTGTGACGCAGCCAAGCAGTCAGAGCGGGCAGGGCCAAATAGGGCTGGGTGGGCTCCCAAAAGGGCGGAAAGACCAACAGTGTCTGAAAGGCCATCAGGGGCTGACCGCCAGTGGATAGGCATCTTCACGTTTGGGATTTAACATGCCTGCGGCCCAAAAGCTCAAATAGCCATTGTTCAACATGCCCAAACCGTTATACGCGGGGCCATAATCGCCTGAATTGACGGCATTTTTGCCTATGCTGCCCCACAGCCCTGCATATTGGATAAAACTCTGGCCGTTCAATGGCAGGCTGCGTTCACCCACGTTGAGCAGACCACCACTGCTGCCTGTATCACCATTAAACCAAGTGACTTGGCCATTTTTCCAAGGTTCGTGGCGCACAAAGGTCTCAGGTTTGGCTGGGTCGATGCGGCAGGAGAAAAAACCACCCAGGCCTTTGCAGCCATCGGCAGGTACCTCTTTGCCTGCTGTATAAAGGGCATGGCTTTCGGGATAAACGTAAAGCCGCGCCCGGTTCTCGCCTTCACGTTCCAGTTCGCGCCAATTGAGATACTTCAAATCTTTGTCTCCGGCGATGCCCAAACGCAGGGGTTTAAACACGCTGTCGAGCACAATTTGGACACCGACCCAATCGCCACCATGTTCACCCTCACCGCTGTGATAGGCGTAAAAGTGCCAATACTGCAAAGTGGCTCCATTCAGGGTATTGGGATAGGCGTGTACATAGGTGATCCAATCACGGGTATTGCTGCTGCCTTTGCGGGCCTCTTCGGGCAGATCTTTTAAATAAAAACTGCGGACTTTGTCTTTGCTGCGGGTGGTCTGGGAACTCGCTGGCAATTTGGTCTTACACGAAGCCGCTTGGGTTTGGGTCAATAATTGGCTCTGAATTGGAAAGGCCTGGAGTTGTTCGTTTAAATCCGGGTCGCAATCCGCATCCCAGAACCAGAGTGAGGTCTGTTTGAGATAGGCATCGACCTGGGTGGGAAAGTATTTTTCCTGGCTGGAGAGATAAAAAATGGGGGCATAGGTCTCGGCCAAAATGGCTTCACAGGAGTCCGAGAGACCGTCTTGATCGCTGTCTTTGCCCGCGCGCGAACAGAGGCCATTGGCAGGCGGGGCAGGGCTGCTGCCAGGAGCGGGCACCGGTGTGGCTCCGGGGTTGGGATCTGGGTTGGGCTGTTCGTCAGGAGAAGGTGTCGGCTGAGTCTCAGTCGAAGCCGGGGCGTTGCTGGCACGGGTGCTGGCCTCTTGCAAATCGTTGCGCAAACTTTCGAGCCGGGCCTCTAAACTGGCCACCAATGCGGCGGCTGCTTGGCTTTGAGCGGGATTGCTGGCCTGGGTCGGCGGCAATTTCTTGTCTCCATTACAGCCTGACAGCACAAACAGACCAAACAGAGCACTCAGGCTGAGTAGGGTGTTTTGGCGAAAGCGTGAAGGGTGTATCACAGGCAGCTTTTCCTTGCTTTGCTGCTCTTACGATAACACAGAGATC
>CAZRFI010000092.1:0-15485 GCA_964598905.1 uncultured Candidatus Sericytochromatia bacterium
ACAATTTGCTCCGCCTCTTGCACAGTCACGCGCGGATCGTTGGCCCCTTGGGCAATCATCATCGGGATTTGAATCTGATCGACTTTGAACAGCGGTGAACGCGATTTGAGGAATTCTTCTTCGGTCTCGGGATCGCCCACACGCTTTTTAAAATTGTCGAGCATGGCAGCCCAATAAGGTGGGAAAGAGCGAATCAGGGTGATCAAGCTGCTTGGGCCGACCATATCGATGGCACAGGCAAAGACATCGGGGGTAAAGGTCGCGCCGACCAATGCCGCAAAGCCACCATACGAGCCGCCATAGATCGCGATTTTCTGGCGATCCACGCCCTGGGTCACCGCCCAGTCTAAGGCGTCGAGCAGATCATCGTGCATTTTGCCTGCCCATTCACGGTCACCGGCGTTGAGAAAGTCTTTGCCATAGCCCGTAGAGCCCCGGTAATTGACCTGCAGACAGGCATAGCCGCGATTGGCCAGCCACTGGGCTTCGGGGTGATACCCCCAGGTATCCCGCCACCAGGGGCCACCGTGGACATTTAAGACCATTGGCAGATTTTCGCGGGGCACGCCCAAGGGCCAAGTCATATACCCTTCGATTTTGAGTCCGTCGCGGGAAGTAAAGCTAATCGGCTCCATCGGGGCCAGGGGATAATCGTTTAAAGCAGGTTGATGCACAAACAAAAAAGTAGGCGTTTGTGTGGCCCGGTCGTAGGCATAAAACTCCACAGGGCCAATATCGCGGTTGTAGCGCACCAGCCAGGTTTTGTCGGCATCGTCGCGGTTGCTCAGAGCCCATTCACCGAGGCGGTAATGCTCCAAAAAGGCAAAGTCTTCGGCCAGGCTCTGATCGAGCAATTGCCACTCTTCTTTGGCACGGGCAAAGGCCACAGCCTGCACCGCATAGGTATCGGGATGCACCAAAAGGCGATTGACATCGTAATGGGGATCTTCAGCCAAAACCTGTGTGCTGCGATCAGTTAGATTGAGGGCCACCAAGCGGGCCGTATTGGCCTCACGCGACTCCATGAGATACAGCGTTTGGCCGTCTTGGGAAAAATGGGAGGGACTGCTGGTCAGGCTGTCTTCCATCGGCCAATCGAGCAATTTCTCCCACTCGGTCTGGGGGGTTTCGCGGTAGATCAGGCTCATCGAGCCATCGGGATTGGCCGCCACCGCCGCACGCACCTGAAAGCGGGCATCGGCCACCCAACCGAGGATATTGCCTGGGTTTTCGGCGATCAATTGCAATTCACCTGTAGACAAACGCAAATGGTAAACATCGTGTAATTGGGGGTTGCGCAAATTGAGCGCAATCAGAAGTTCATCGGAGAAGTGTTTGTCGCGCTGAATCACCTGGGCTTGCACATCTTCGTAAGGGGTATAGTCTTTGACGGCCCCACCTGTGAGATCCAGACCGTAAAGACGCCAGTTTTCATTGCCGCCGCGATCTTGCAAATAGAGCAAATGGCGACTGTCTTGGGCCCAGAAAAAGAGCCGAATCCCGCGATCACGATCCTGGGTAATCACGCGTGCGCTCTCGTCACTTAAGCTGCGAACCCAAATATTGAGCACCCCCTGATCGGGAGCGAGAAAGGCAATCTGTGTGCCGTCGGGGGAAATTTGCGGTGAGGTACGCTCGGGATTGCCAAAGAGCACTTCACGGGGAATCAGGGGGGGCAATAATTCGGTCATCGGTTGGGACTCCTTCGAGATAGGGGTAAAGCAGACGGGGGAGAAGACGGGGGCAAAGCAGACGGGGGAGAAGCTGAGGAGCGGCCCCCCAGAGGGGCTTTTGGAGAGGGCGAAGCAGCGCCTCTCGTCAGAGCAGGGGAGACTTGACCTCTTCTTGCCACAGGCGTGACAGAGAAGACAGGTGTGGGGCTGGGGCTGGGCGCAGGCAAGGCCAGAAAATGCAATTGCAGCGTGCCAAGGGATTGGGGTTTACCTGCGAGGGGGGCTTTGCCTGCCAACACCTGCAAACGCTCTGCAGGGGCCTGGGAAAGCATTAAAAAGTCGGCTATCCGGGCCGCTTGCAAGGCAGAGAGCTCCCAATCGCTGACCCAGCGCAGATTGCCGCTGCGCACAGGCAGACCCGCGCCTTCGATTTGCAGGGCCAGATTCCCGGTTTTTAATTGGCTTGCCAAGGTGCGAAAAAAGGCCTGAGAGCGGGGCGAAAGGGTACGCAAATCCCAGGCAAAGAGTTCAGTTGCGGGCACACGCCAGGTCAGGGTTTGGGGTGTGCTTTTGAGATTGGCTGCCGCAACGGACCATTTGAGCTGTTTAAAATTCTGTTTGAGTTGGCTCTCTAAATTGGCAGGCAAAGTAGGCAAAGCAGGACTGGGCGTGGGCCGGGGGGTCGCACTTGGTTGGGATGAAGCAGAGGCCGCTGGCGTAGCAGAACCGTGTTTGAGGTTCAAGCTTTGCATCAGAAACAGTGCGACAACCAGCGCAAAACCCAAATACAGCCAGGTCCAAAGGAAACCTAGCTCTTCACCATCTCTGCGATGGGGCGTGGTTAATTGCTCAAAACGGCTGCGAGACATGCTTAAAGTGTACCATTGCACTCACCTGATCGCAGATCTGCTGAATCAAAGTCTTTAACGCAAAAGCCGAGGAAGGGGCAGTGGAGAAGAAGAAGAAGAAGCCGCACGCGGAAAGAGAATGCCGGGACGCACAATACCCGCACGGGCCTGATTGAGACGGTCTTCGGGTTTGGGACAGGCTTTGATACGTGTCGGACGGCATTGTTTTAAAACCTGCAGGCATTGTTCGGGATTTTGGGCACATTGTTTAAGCTGACGGGCATTTAAATCGTCGAGCTTGGCCTGGAGTTTGGGCAAGACTTTGGCCTTGAGATCAAAGTCATCAATAATGGCAGAAAAATTGCGCTGTTTGTTCTCTTTGCGTTTGATCTGAACCTTCATAAAATCGCGAAATTCGATCACTTCAGGCCGTTGGGCCAACTCCCTCAGCTCATCGGGGGTAATTTGATGCACGACAGAGTCCCCATCGCGTTGAATCACTTCGACTGCAGCCGTGGAATCAAGATCCACCCGTTGACTTAAGCGGGTGCGGACATTGGCTTTGATTTGGGGCAAAAGCCCTTTGAGATTGATGGTTTCAGAAGGGGAATAAAACTCCAAAACCTGGTTGATTTCCAAAACGGGAACCTGTGTAAGATGATAGGCCACCACCCTTTCACCATTGGCATCGCGGCTAATTTTATCTATTACCATCGTTACAGCCTCTTCGTCAATCCGGGCTTTAAACTGGCGAATCTGATCGTCGCTGATTTCATCCATACTCTGGGCATAAGCTGGCGCCCCCAAAAGCAAATCCAAATTGAAATGATTAAAATGCACCATCCGGCTTTGCACCAAAAATGCACTCGTACCGGAAGGCAGACTAAACTCACCTTCCACTTCACCCACTTCGAGGCGTTGGCCTTTGCTATTGGGACGAATATCTGTCTGCGTAGTGGTGTTTTGGATTGTGTTGCTGCTGGTCAAAGCCGTCGCAGGGGAGGGAGAGGTTGTTGGTGGGGTCGCTGGTGCACAGGCAGCAAGCAGGCTTACCAATAGACATAAACGGGACCAAAGCGGGAACGATCTCATTTCTTTTCCTCCAGCTTGAGCAACTTGGCAAATTCATCCGCTCGCAACGAGCGCAACGATTTTAAATCCGGATCGACAGGGGCCTCTGTCAGGGTACGGTTGTTTTCATCGTCAATTTCAACCGCCCGCAAGAGCGAGCGCAGACCGAGTTCGAGCAAAGCCTCATCGGCTTGACAATTGTACTTCAAACTAAACAGACAGGCCTTTAAATAGTGTACCAGCCAATAGTTGGGAAGACAGCATTCAATCAAATTAATATTGTGTTCTGCCGCTTCAAACTCTTGATTCTTGGCATGGGCGTGTACCAAAAAGAGGGCACTTTCGACCAGATCATGATAGCTGAGCTTTTCTTTTTCTTGGGAATGCACCACCTGTTTGAAACCAGCAATAGTCCCGATATAATCACTTTTTTGGCCTGCCAGGTCGTTTAAATAGGCCTGGTTAAACTGCACACGGGCATACTCATCGAGAATATAAATATCGTTGGGAGCCAATGCCAAAGCCGCTTCAAAATAGTCGCGGGCCTGAGCGAGGTATTGTTCGGCGTTTTGCTGGGCTTCTTTTTTGGCTTTGGCCTTTTTTTGATCGTGGGCCCAAATAAAGCTATCGAGAAATTCATAACCCTGCAAAAAATAGACCACGCCGAGATTGAGCAGAAGATCTTGGCGTTCAATCGCCAGCCGATGCGAATCGGGATTGAGGTCAAAATAGCGCAAAGCCTCTAATTGGAATTCAATCGCTTTGAGATAGCGGCCATGGGCCAACTCCAGAGCGGAAGACAGGGTTTGCAACTGAATCTGGTCGTCAAAGAGTCGAAAGCCCTCGTCAATTTTGGTTTGGGCCACTTCCAATTTGCCCTGGCGAATCAGGGAAATAATCAGTGAGATATAGGCCCTGAAATTGTGGGGATTTTTTACCAAGGCCTCTTGGAAAATGGAGATCACGTCCTGGCGACCTGTAAAGCTGTCGATATGCAGTGGGGTATAATCAGCCGCTATGAGTAAATCATCCAGCGCAGCGTGGTTGCCTTCGGGAAAAAAGACAGGCCCCAACTGCAAAATAAACTCTTTGGAAGGCTGACGTTCACCGGCTTCGAGCCTTGAAACAAAAGACTCAGAGACACCCACGCGCTCAGCCAATTTTTTCATGGTCAACTTGCGCTGTTTGCGTAAACGGCGCAAAGCGACATGAAAAGGCTCATATTTCTTGTGCTCTGACACGTTGGTTTTCTCTGGACTTTCGTTTGCTGAACTTTCGCTTAAAAAAGCAGACAGGGCCAAAACCCCGCCAAGTCGGAGTAGGAGAGAGATCTGGCGATACTCTATGTGTCATTTATAACAAACAACTTGACATTCTGTCAAGAAAAAGCACAAGAATAAAAAGCTGTGGGAATAAAAGATGAATGTGTTAATAATATTATACCCATCATTACAGAAAGAAAAAACTTAGGTGCTGACTGAGCCTCTTCTATTCCACTCATTGTTTATTACACTCCCCTCTGGTCAGCGCTTACATTTGCGTCAGATCTTAAAAGCCGAAGGGAAAGGGCCTGTGATTTGGCTCCTGCACGGCGCTATTGAAAACGGCAAAATTTTTTATTCCGACTCCGGCAAAGGTCTGGCTTGCTTTCTGGCTCGGGCCGGTTACCAGGTCTATGTTTGCGATTTGGGGGGACGGGGACAGAGCACCCCTCAGATCAGCCGCAAGACGCGTTATAGTCAAACAGAGACCATTTTAAACGAGCTTCCCGCCATTCAAACTTATTTGCAAGCGCGCCACCCAGAACAGCCCATTTTTTGGCTGGCCCACTCCTGGGGAGGGGTCTTATTTTTTGCCCATCTGGCGCGTCTGGGCAAAGTTCCCAGCCATTTGGCGGGGGTGGTTTGTCTGGGCACCAAACGCCAGGTCAAGGTCAAAAATCGGGATCGTTTGCTCCAAATTGAAGGGGTGTGGAAACGTTTTGCCTATTTGCTGACGGCGATTTATGGCTATTTGCCTGCCCGGCAGTGGAAATTTGGCTCCGATAGCGAAAGCCGCAGCTCTCATCATCAGAGTGTGTGCTGGGTCAAACCCGGTCCCTGGCGCGATCCCGAGGATGCTTTTGACTATGAAACAGCTCTGCAAAGCTTGGATTTGCCTCCGGCTCTGTTTTTAACCGGCGTGGCAGATAGCTGTCTGGGCCATGCCCAAGACGTACAGACCTTTATGGCCGAATTGCACCATCCGGGGGCTGAGTTTAAGCTGATAGGCAAAGCCACGGGCTTTCTACACGATTATGACCATATCAATCTCTTGACCCACCCCGATGCTCCCAAAGATCATTTTATCCCCATTTTAAACTGGTTAGAGCAACAGGAAAAACGTTGGCAGCAAACCCATTCGGGCGCCGTGGTATACTAAAGGACAATTTCAGCTCCAGATTCAACACCAGAGCAAACCAGGAAGGACATTTCGAATGGCCCGTTGCCAGTTTCCCGCCCGTACTCAAACTCAGGCCCGTGCACATACCCGCGCCGTAGGCAAAACCCGATTATCTCCAGTCACCTGGGTCTTACTGGGCCTGGTCTCAGGAGGCGTATTGGCCCTGGTGATCTGGGCCCTGTTTATGGCCAAACACAAATCACGCAAACCCGCTTTGTGGTAAGCCACTGAACACCGGCCTGCCTTGAGGTGTCTGAAAGATCAACCCAGTCACGATCACCTTAAAGGAGGCCGACGATGTTCTTTTTTTTGCGCCCCAGCTATTGGTCCAGCCATTGGCTTGGCGGGCTGTTTTTATTGACTATCAGCCTGTTGAGTGTTGGTTTGCCCGCTTATGCCGACGGATTTTTATTGCCCCATTTGCCCAATCACAGCATTGCTCCCCTGCCGGAGCTGCCCAATTTTGCGATCAAATACCACAAAGTGGATGTCGAAATTAACCATCCTCTGGCCCGCACCCGCGTGGATCAGGTCTTTCACAACCCCTCAGCCCGCGAACTCGAAGGCACCTATCTCTTTCCGATTCCAAGCGGGGCCAGTCTCTCGCAATTTGCGATGGATGTCGATGGAAAAATGACCAAAGCCGAACTCTTAGAGGCCAATCAGGCCCGCCAAATTTACGAAGAAATTGTGCGCCGCCGTATCGACCCCGGCCTGCTTGAATATGCCGGCAGCAATCTCTACCGGGCACGGGTTTTTCCGATTCCAGCCCGGGGCGACAAACGAATTCAACTCAGTTATGATCAGCTTTTGCCCACCCAAAGCAATTTGCACACTTACCGCTACACCCTCAGCACCGAAAAATTTTCAGCCAAACCACTGGAAAAGGTCAGTGTCACGATCAAACTCAAAACCAAAACCCCGCTCAAGTCAGTCTATTCACCCAGTCACGAACTCAAAATCACCCGCCAAGGTGAGTTCAGCGCCTTGATCAGCTACGAAGCCAGCCAGGTCAAACCCGACACGGATTTTGAAATATATTACACCACCGCCGAAGATCCCATTGGTCTCTCACTGCTTTCTTACCGCGAAAGCCAGCAAGACGGTTATTTTATGCTGCTCGGTGCCCCCCAAGTAGAGTGGAAACAAACTCAGAACACCCCCAAGCACCTGACCTTTATTCTCGACACAAGCGGCAGCATGGCCGGAGACAAGATCAAACAGGCCAAAGCAGCCCTGGAGTACAATCTCAACCAATTGGCCCCCCAGGACAGTTTTCATTTGATCAGCTTCAGCGATACGGTCGAGTCCTTTTCTAAAGGAGCCTTGCCCGCCAGTTCTGCCAATGTCCGCAAGGCCATTGCCCATGTTCAAAAGTTGGAAGCCACCGGAGGCACAGATATTGACTCGGCCCTACAAATGGCGCTTAAACAACAGGGCCCGCGCCAAATGAATCTGATTGTGTTTTTGACCGATGGCGACCCCACCGTAGGTGAAACCAATTTTCAGACAATTTTGAGCAAAGCCCGCAAAGGCAATCAAAACAAGGCCCGGCTCTTTGTCTTTGGCGTGGGCTTTGATGTGAATATTCCGTTTTTGGACAAGCTCTCACTCGAAAACCGGGGCAGCAGTGAATTCGTGCGACCCGAAGAGAATATCGAGGTCAAGGTCTCAAGCCTGTTTAGCCGCATCAGCCATCCGATTCTGGCCGATCTCAAGCTGGATTTTGGCCAAACCCAGGTCTACGATCTCTACCCGCGTGAGCTGCCGGATTTATTCAAAGGCAGTCAGATGGTGCTGGTCGGACGCTACCGCCAAGCTGGGCCTGTCAGCCTGAGTTTGAGCGGAGTCTTGCAGGGCAAAGCACAGAAATTTGTCTATTCTGGCCAAAGGCTCAGCCCCGAAAAAACAGCCCATGCCTTTTTGCCCCGGCTTTGGGCCACACGCAAAATTGGCTTTTTGCTCGATCAGATTCGCCTCAAAGGCAAAAATCAGGAATTGGTCGAGGAAGTGATTCGCCTGAGCAAGGCCTACGGGATTATCACCGAATTCACCTCGTTTTTGGTCCGCGAAGACGTGGACGTGCGCCGCCCCGCAGAAAGTGCCCCGATGCGGGAAGAGGCCGATGGCTATCTTTCACGTAGCCTGGAGGCAGCAAAAGGCTCTTGGGCAATCAGCCAGAGTCGCAATACCCAAAAAATGCAAGACAACGCAGCCCCTGCCGCCGCCAATCGTTTTTATGACGAAGCGGGCCAAGAGCAACAGATCACCCAGGTGCGTTATGTTGGTCAGCGGGCCTTTTACCAGAAAAAGCACCTCTGGCAAGATGCCGCTGTGGCAGATAAATTGCCGCGTTTGCCCATTGCCCGCTACAGCGAACTCTATTTTGCCCTGAGCCAAAATGCCGAGTTGCGACAGATTCTGGCCCTGGGACCAGAGTTGGAGTTTGTCCACGGCGGCTACCTGATTCAGATCGGCGAAAAAGGCCAAACGAAGACCACGGCAGAGCTAAAGAAAAAGCTCGCACTGCCCTGATTTTTAGCGAAAAAAAGCCTTACAGCCCCTGGTGTTTTTTATCATCAGGGGCTGTATACTGAAAGAGAAGACAAGCAGATACCGTAAAGAATCGTTTATATAAAAGTTAAAATTTGTTTAATCTTCCAAAAAAGCAGTTCAGACTTTGTGTATTTTGCCCATATATCTTTTATAGCGCCGAGCCGCCCGGCCAAAGAGCGGAATATAAACAAGTGTGTATTTAAGAGGAGTATTGAAAATGAGTATGTTTAAAAAATCTTTCTTGACCCTGTCTTCTGTTAGCTTGCTGTTGAGCACCGTGGCCTGTAGTGCCACCCCTCCCATGATGAATCAAGCCATGAATCCCGGCCTGATGCGTGCCAATAGCGCTGTGCAAGGTGCCACTACCCCCCGCGCCAAAGCCGAAACCCCTTTGATTCAAAACCGCAATGTCAAAGTACCTACTTCCCGTTTTGACGCCATCGCCGATCAAAACAAAGCCCTGAAATTGCCCGCTGAAGCCGCTTTCAAAAAAGCCCCAACATTGAACGCCCGCAGCCCCTTTGACACCCCCTTTGGTGAATTGCCTTTCCGCACCTTCAACGATCTGAATGACTATATCCGCTACGGCTATAGCTCCACCCACGAAGATTATAAATACATGAGCGACAGCTATGCCCGCAATCACTTCAACCGCTATATCAACGGCGCTTACCGTGATGTGCAAAATCTCTACAAAGCTTCCCGCGACGATATGAAACGTTTCATTATGCTCGACACCCTCGTCAACAGCCTGGAAGTAGATGGCCGTCCTCTGCCTTACGAAGATATCCACAATCCTCCCGCTCAGCAGGAATACAAAATGTTCCCGACCGATGCCGCCAAAATTATGCCCACCTTTGGTGAGATCGTCTCTTATAACCGCAATTCTTATGACGTGAACTACCAACGTTGGGATGCTTACAGAGCCGCCCGCTATTATCAAGCCAATTACAACCGCGTTTATGGCCTGATCATGCAGCACGGCCCCAGCAAGCAAGAAGCCTGGCGCATGGTTCACCGTGAGATCTCCTCTTACGCCGGTTATTAAGCCCAAGCATTGTTAAGTTAAACAAAGAAGGCCCCTGAAAATTCAGGGGCCTTGCTCTTTTTTGAAAAAGAAAAAAATTAACGGGCCGGCGGCGGAATGGGAGGCAAATTGCGCGGATTGAGCGGATTGGTCGGTTGGTTTGACGTGCGCGGGGGTTTGCGCACAGCCGGGGGTTCTTGCAGCTGACCTGTTCCTGCAGCCTGCTGAGCGCGCAATAATTGACTGACGGTGCCCTTTTCAATCGCCTTTTCATCAGAGACACCGTAGAGCTGGCGCTCGATAAAGGCATCCATGGCATTGACAGGATTGTAGGTACTCTGGCGGGCCTTGAGCAGGGCATATTCGAACATCCGCAAACCGGCTTCTTGGCGGGGCTCACTCAGGGCTGATAATTGTTTGACCCAATAGTCGATCAGGGCTTGTGGCTCTTCGTTGCTCCGCAACTGCAAGACAAAATCCTGAATCATTTCGAAAACATAGTCGGGATGGGCCTGGCTGAGCTGATACACATCTTGAATGACTTGTCTCAATTGCTCAGGGTAACCAGAATCAGGCATGAAGCAGACCTTTCTAGGCAGTTTTTCGGCAAAGAACCAGACAAAAGACAGTGCTGAAAGTTTAGCACAAAGAAAGCGTTTAAAGAAAGCGTGGACGCTTGTTCAAGTTGATCCAGGTGGGGCTTTTCTGCTAAGATGCCGCAGAGATCCCTTGAGATCCGCAAAGCAGGAGCAGCGCATGAAATGGACCCTTGAAAACCTTCCCGATCAAAAAGGCAAAACCGCTGTCGTCACAGGAGCCAATGCTGGCATTGGTTTTGAGACAGCTCAAGCCTTAGCAGCAAAAGGTGCCCGCGTGATCTTGGCCTGCCGCAGTTCTGAGCGCGGAGAAGCCGCCCTGGCAAAAATTCGCAAAGCACATCCCCAGGCCCAGGTTGAATTGCAATTAATGGATTTGACCAGTCTGGCTTCTGTGCGCCAGGCAGCAGAAACACTCAATCAGTCGCTCACACAATTAGATCTGTTGATCAACAATGCAGGTGTAATGATGCCACCTGAATCAAAAACCGAAGAGGGTTTTGAATTGCAGATTGGCGTTAATTTTTTGGGCCATTTTTTACTGACGGGACTCTTGCTGGAATTGCTTGAAAAAACACCCGGCTCACGGGTGATCACATTAAGCAGCATTGCCCACCGCCGAGGAAAAATTGACTTCGCCAATTTTAAAAGCGAAAAACCCTATCTCAGCTTTCGCGAATACGCCCAGAGCAAACTGGCCTGTCTGCTTTTTACTCTGGAATTGCAGCGCCGTTTAAAAGCAAAGGGCTCACAGGTGCTATCCATTGCAGCTCATCCGGGCTGGACCAAAACCGAATTGACCCGTCACAGCGGTCTGACCGACCAATTGAGTAGCCTGCTGGCCATGCCCACCCTTCAGGGGGCTCTGCCTACGCTTTATGCAGCGACAGAATCCCTGCCCGGTGGGAGTTATATTGGCCCCAATGGCCTGATCGAAGCCTGGGGCTTTCCAGCACCCGCCAAAATCAATGCAAATGCCCAAGATGCAGCAGTCGCCCGCACGCTCTGGGAAAAGGCCCAAGCCCTGACAGGCCTGAGCTATTTAAGCGCATGAGCCCCCCTTCTGAGCCCGAACTGCAATTTCGGCTCTTGGGCCTGAGTAAACAGACCCTGATTGCCCAAGCCTGTCAATTTCACAACCGGCGCGAAAAAGCCAAAGCGGCTCTGTTGGACGATCTCTATGCAGAGGTTAAACTGGTTCAGGCCAATGCCCATCCCCGTGTGCTCGAACGCCTCTGCGTAAGTTATTTGCAGCAGGTCTGTGAAAAACAACATCCCCGGATCGGGGAACTCCGGGGAGATCCAGAGCGATTTGAAAGCTACAGTCAGATCAAAAGCCAGATGTTACAGGCAATTGCCGAGCGACATCCCTGGTTGGCCCACGAGTGTGAACGGCAGTCATTTATCTGAAGCGACTTTTTTGACCCCTTTCGATTTTTGCTATTTTCAAATCTTAGATTGAACTTATTTCCTTTTTAAACTTCCTTTAAACTTGGACACTCAAGTTTTCATGGCCTATGGGGGATAAACATAGTTAAGCGAATACCAAGATCTGGTAATCAACGTAATTGGTAAGTAATCAAAAGCTTAAGGAGACCCCGGCCTTGCAAACCTCAATGAGCTCCAGTATGACGGTGACAAGTACCCATTATCGGATGCAGACGCCCGCCCTGCTGCCCCTGCCCCACCTGATTCAGGTTTCTCAACCGCAACTGCCCTGTTACCCTGTACCCGGCGCACAGCCCTTGCCTCCGGCACCAGGTGGAGAGGTCTTTGGGCCTGAGCAAGTTCGGATTGGCCCGGTGGGAGATCTCCTGATTGGCGGCTTTGTTGGCAATAAATTCGAAGGCCAATTTGCCGAAGCGATTAAAAACCTCAAGACCAATGGCATTACCATGCCAGGGCTCAAAGGATTGGGCCAGGCCAGTCTCAAAGCTGGCGGTCTCAGTGCCGCCTTAAGCGGAGCAGTTTCGACCTTTCAAAATATTGGCGCAGTGGCCAGCGGCAAAATCAGCGCCCGCAACGCAGTCAGCAATGTCGCGACCGACAGCATTGGTGGTCTGATGGCAGGCACCACAGCTGGGATTGGCGCAGGCGCAGCCAGTTTGGCTCTCAGCTCGCTGGGGGTAGCCGGACTGCCACTCACGATTGGTGCCGCAGCAGCAGGTGCTCTGGGCGGCCTGGGTGGGGCTCAGCTCTACGAAGCAACAGGTCTACGTGATCGGGTATTTAAAGCTGCCCGCGCCTTTTTTGGTTAAGTCCTTTTCTTAACCTAAAAGTGCTTTAAACAAAAAAAAGCAAAAATTCTCTTAATCTTCGGATTCACCGCCAAATAGCTAATAGGTATATTATATAACCCATTAGCTATTTTGCTATTTTATAATCAAATAAAACACTTATATTTGCTGATAATTCTCGTTTTTACTCACATATCTTGCTTATCTTGCTTATATTTCCATTCCTGAAAAGACATAAGCGCAGTAAACTGGTTAAATTAGCCTGAAAATAAGCGCGCTCAGGTAATTCAACAGAATGGGAAATCAATCTAATTTTATGGCAGCCAAAGCAACCCCTTTTTTAGACGCCGGCCAATACCTCAAACGGGTGCGCAAAGCACTGGGCCTGTCCCAAATTGAATTGGCTGAAACCATGGCCCAACTGATCAACCGAGAATTACCGGGTGAAGAATTCAGTCAAAGCACAGTCTCCCAATTGGAACGGGGTTATATTCGCCTGAATAAAGTGAAAATCCGCCTGCTCTTTCAGGTGCTGGGACTCAGCCCCGAAGAGAAATCCCAACTGAGTCGCCTCTACCATTACGAAAGCTCTCCCCAGCGCAATACGGTTAGCTTTCATCAGCAAACCTATTTACAAGAATTGGGCGAACAAGCCCAAGAACAGCCTTCCGACTTTTTTATCCGGGCCAATCAAATCTCCTGTTATATGCAATTGGGTGAAACCCAGATGGCGATTATGCATATTCAAGACGCCTTGGAAAAAGTCCGACAGCCAGGGGCCCAAGAAATCATTGTGCAAATCCTGAATAGCAAACTATTATCCGCCCAATATGCGCTCGAAACCAGCCGTTCCAAACAATTGGAGTTGCTGCAACAGGCCATCGAAGAGGCCGATCGTGCCCAAACACTCTGGCAGGCTCAAAACAACAAACTCAAAAATCGCCTTTCAAGTGAACGCTATCAGCAGATTTACCTGCATCTGCTGCTGGCACGCTTTACCCCGCTGTTTCAACTCTTTAACCACCAATATGGCCGCCATTATTCGGGCCAGGAGAAAACAAACGGGACCACCCCCATGTTTCAAATGTTTTACCATCAATACAGCCGAGCGCCCCTTTCATCTTCAATGGAAGAAATTCAATTGGATTTTGAAAATTTGAGTGAGGCCCTTTCGGCCTTTAAAAAAGCCCTGAGCAATATGCCCCCTTCGCAGTGGTTTATTGATCTCAAGTTTTTAGAGCGGGAAGAGATCCGCCTCAAATATCTCTATCAAGAAGTTTGGCAGGCCCGTTATCTTTTTCGCTATTTCCGCACAGCACGCTTGGCGGCTTCTGCCCGCCGCATTCGGGAAGTCCCCCAAGCTCTGCTCAAAAACCGCCAAAAGATCAAGGTACTCAACACCCTGCGTAATTTATTTGGGGTTACCGCCCAAGGCCAACTGACCCTGATGGGTTCAGATCCAGAATTGCAAAAAGAAGCCGAGGCCCTGCAAAAATATACCGAAGAACTGGCAATATATACCCGCGCTCATTTCCAAAGTTATCAGCAACAGACTCAAAATATGGGTTTGTATTCTCCTGACGCACTGTTTTCCAGCTCGTTTACCTCCACATTGTTCCTCTCGCCCTTGATGCTGGCCCGGCTGGGTTATTATAGCGATCTGAATCTCGAAACCCTGTATTTTTTAAGCCATTCGAGCAATCAGGCCGAGTACCAATTTCTCTGCGCCCAATACTTTGCCCTGCGCTATATCTTTTTATGTCTGCAAGGCAATCCCGAACAGAGACTGGATTGTTTGGAAAAAAGCGCCCAACACTTTTTATTGACAGGCCAGCCCTGTGAGCGTATATTTGCAGAACCCCAACTTTGGCTGGCTTATTTGCTCGCCATTTACCGCGAAGATGATCCGCCGATCAAAGCGAGTGCTTTTTCAAAGATCAAAGAAATGGTATCTGCGTTGGGGGACAAAGCAAAATAGAGGGGTGGGGTTTCTCCCTGCAAAAAAAAGGCCTTCGGCTCTTCTTGGGACTCGCGCTGTTGGTGTTGCTGGGATTGTCTTTGGCAGGACTCACAGCTTATTTGCAGTATCAAGATCTGCAAAAAACCAGGCAAAGTTTAAACCAAACCTGGCAAAACTGGCGTGCATCTCAACGCTTCCCGCTTTGGCCTGCAAGAGGCAAAACACAACAGGGGAATGGTTTTGAGGCCTATTGGCGCTTGTTCGGACGCCCCCGCGATCTGCCTGTTTCCCAGGCCAAACCCTATTTTGAAATTCCCGAAAAAGATGCTGGCCGCATTAATGCGCTCTTTGATCCCCGCTCGGGCCAGATCTTGCCAGCCCCCCCTGAACTCAGTCAAAAATACGCCTACCTGCTCAGGCTATGGTCGCAGATCCCCCCTTATGCCTGGATTGCTTATCCCGATAGCTTCAGCGTAGATATGGCCATGCCCCATTTGCTGCTGGTCGAGCAATTGAGCCTCTTGAACAGCAGTTCAGCCTTGCAAGATTGCCAAAGCGGGAAGTGTCGGCCCGACAAGCTGATCCAGAATCTGGTCTTACTCAGGGCCCAAGCGGCCCAAGGACTCCTGATTCCACTCATGAACAGCTATCGCCTGGAGCGAATCTTGTTCAGCGCTTGGGGTCACATACTCACGCCATCCAGCCTTGACCCCGCAGCCTGGCAGAGTGAATTACAGGCCCTGCAGGCCTTTTTTTGGGGTTCTCCCCCCACTTTTGCCCAGATTTTGCAAAACCAAATGTATTTTTCCCAGAGCATGCTCTTTGAGCAATTGCCTGAAAGCCTGGGCGAGATCAAAATCGAAACAGGGGATGAAAATGTTTGGGCAGATAGCCTGCCGCAACAACTCTATCAGACTCTGACAGCCATGCCCCAGATTCAACGCGCCTTGCAGCTCTCCTCCCCCCTGGAGCAAACCAGCCAAGCTTACCTCCAAGCGGAGTATCATTCCCCTTTGGCCTTTCAAAAGGTGCAAACTGCTTTGGCTGCCGCCCAAAGTCAAGCTCTGCTCAAAAC
>CAZRFI010000093.1:0-7238 GCA_964598905.1 uncultured Candidatus Sericytochromatia bacterium
CCATGCCCCCGCCCAGTTCTGGCGGCACAGCCCTGATCGAAACCCTCAATTTGCTTGAGCCACATGCCTTGGGCTGGAACAGCTCAGGCTTTGGCTCTTCGGGCTATGTCCACAGCGTGACCGAGGCGCTTAAACACGCCTTTGCCGACCGGGCTGAATTTTTGGGTGATCCCGCTTTTGTGCAAGTGCCTTTGGAAGAATTGACGAGTAAATCTTATGCGCTGAGCTTGCAAAAGCGCCTGAGTGAGGCCCAAAACCAAACCCTGCCGCGCAATTATTATGGCAAAAAAGGCCTGAGTTTTAGCAGCTCTCAAGCCCCCACCGACGACCACGGCACCACCCATTTTTCGGTCATGGACCGCTTCGGCAATGTGGTCGCGGCCACCGAAACGGTCAACACCTATTTCGGCTCCCTGACAGTTGTGCCCAATACCGGCATTCTGCTCAACAATCAAATGGACGACTTTTCGAGCAAACCAGGCGTGCCCAACGCTTTTGGCCTGATTGGCAATTTTGCCAACGCGATTGCCCCCGGCAAAAAACCCCTCAGCAGCATGACCCCCACAATTGTGCTCAAAGGGGGCAAACCCTTTCTGGCCGTAGGGGCTTCGGGGGGGCCCCGGATTATCACCGGCACCTTGCACACGATCTTAAACGTGATCGACTTTGGCATGAATGTGAATGAGGCGGTCTCGGCCCCGCGCTTTCACCACCAATGGGTGCCCGAAACCCTGTTTATTGAAAAAGACATGCCTTTGGACGTGCGCCAAGCTCTGATAGCCAAAGGCCACACATTGCAACTCGGCAGCTCAGAGAGCACGGTTCAGGCGATTCTGGCCCAAGCAGGCCACCTGACAGGCGCCTCGGATCCGCGCAAAGGCGGGATGCCAGCCGGGCATTAAATCTCAGCTTGCCCTTGTCCCCCATGCGGCCTGCGCTTAAAATAGGGGAGACCCGTCGAAGACAAATCAAGGGGGTGAGTTATGTTGGTTCTCGGCCTCGATCTGGGCAATGCCAAACTCAAACTCTGCCTGATTCGCTTTCAGGGCGATCTCGAAAGCTCAGAGATCGTCTGGGCCTCTCAGCCCCTGCCGCTGAGCAGTGATCGCCGCGATGATTTCGAGAGCGGCATTCCCCTGGCGTTGATGTCTTTTTGCCTCAAAAACAGCCTCAAATTGAGCGAAATCGAAGGCGTTGCGGTCTGCAGCAGCCATTCGTACAGCTATGATCGCTTTTATGAATCGGTCGATCATTTGGTCGCAATTCTGGGCAAAGTGTTTAAACAATGCCCGGTCTTTTTGGTCTCGGCCCTGGGTACACTCACCCCCCTCGCAGACATTCCCGCTTTGGCCCCAGCCGAGAAATACCGCTACGTCTTGACCAATTTTGTTGGTTCAGCCACGCTGGCAACCCGGCAAATTCAAAACGGCCTCTCGATCGACATTGGCACCACCACTTTGGATATTATCCCAATTGTGAACGGACAGATCGATCCGGTTGGCCTGCAAGACCCCGATGGCTATTTGCGCTTTCGCTATAGCCACAACCGCATTCACTGGTTGGGCCTGACGATTGTGCCCCTGCACAGCCTGTGCGAGCGGGTGGATTTGTCCACGGGCAGCTTTCAAATAGTGCCCCGCCATTACCGCACAGATTTGATCTTTGCGCTTTTGGCAGAATCGGCTGAAAGTGACCCGGCACTTTTTGAGGAACACGCCTACGGCCAAGCGTTTCCCAGCCCCGAGCGGGCCCGCAACCAACTCTGTCAATTGATTGGCCTCGACCCCTTTTGGGTCTCAGAGGCCGAAATCGTGGAATTGCGCGATCTGCTCTATGGCCGCCTGCGCGACAAGGCCGCTGCCGCGATTCAAGCGGTGACCCGTGACTGTTTCGGTGGGGTTAAACCCGAATTGGAAGTGGCAGTCTATGCCCTGGGAGAATCGCTTTTGGCCCGCCCAGCCCTGTTGCAGGCGGGTTTTGAAGCCTGCCAATTGCGTGGCTTGGCCCTGAAACGGGAACAGGGGCTGTGGAGTGCCTCATCGGTCTTTGCCATGGCCCTGCTGGCCTTGGAAAAACTCACAGGCCAAAGATTTGAATTAGAAGGAACCGCCTTATGAGCCTTGTGCCCCAGGATAAACTCAAAAACCGTTACGAGATCGAAGCTGTACTCAATCCTTCCCCGCTCAATCCGACTTACAGCGCCATTGACTTTGATCGGAATGAATTTGTGATTGTCAAAGAATTGCAGATCGAGGCCCTCGACGATTGGAAGCGCATGGAATTGTTTGAGCGCGAAGCCCAAACCTTAACCCATCTCAACCACACGGGTGTGCCGCGCCTGATCGACTATTTTAAAAACGAAGCGGGCACCCGGCTGTTTTTGGTGGTCGAAAAAATCCCAGGTGTTTCACTGGCCACCATGCTCAACAATGGCTGGCGTCCCAGCGAAGGGGCGGTGATACAAATTGCCCGACAGGTGCTGGATATTCTCGAATATTTACATGGCCTGAACCCACCGGTTGTGCACCGGGATATTAAGCCCTCCAATCTGCTGCGTGACGCCGAAGAGCAGGTGCATTTGGTGGATTTTGGGGCCGCTCAGCATCTCTTGCATCCCGAAGGTGGGCGCACAGTGGTCGGCACCTTTGGCTATATGGCCCCCGAACAATTTGCGGGCAAAGCCGAGCCCGCCAGCGATCTCTATGGCTTGGGGGCGACGGTGATCCACCTGCTTTCGGGGCGATCGCCCTCTGAATTGCCCCAAGCGGGGCACAATCTGCAATTTCAGGCCTACCTCTCCTGTTCTCCACTGCTGATCCAATGGCTGGAGCTGATGGTGGATCCGCGTGTGACCCACCGCTTTCGCTCGGCCCGCGAAGCCCTGGCTGCCTTAGAGAGAGCCGCCAACGGCCAAGAGTTTATCTCTGCAGAGAGAAAAGCCAGCTCAGCCCCGCCCCCTCAAAAAAAGCTGACAAAGCCCCTGATTGCAGGGGGGGCCTTGGTTGTGCTGGTTGCAGGCGGTCTGGCCCTGACCCTGTTCAAGCAGGGGCCAAGCCAGCCACAGGCGTTGCACCACGCCTGTTTTAGTACTGCATTGCCGCCAGTCAAACCCGAAACCAGTCCCGAAGCGGAGGCCTTTCGTGCGGATTTTTTGGCCAAATTTCCCCAACCGACTTGGTGGGAAGACACCCCCGCCCCCCATTTGGCGAATATCGAAGGGCTCAACACCCTCTGGCGCTGCAAACCTTCGCGCTCGGGCCCCGATCTGGAAATGTTCAAAGCCAGTTACCAGCTCATTTTGGATTTTCCCAGCAATGACAATGCGGTCGTGACCGCCCTCTCTTTTCTCAGGGTCGCTGATGAGAATTACCCCCAACTGTTGGAGCTGCAGCGCTTTGCCATGGATAAATATTTTTATCACCAGGCCCCCGAAGGCTGGGACAAACCCGGCAGGGTGGTGGCAACCATTGCGATTGATCTGGCCCAAAGCCTGAACCAGAAAAATGCCTATGCCGAAACAATCGAGCGCCTGCAGCGTCTGCTTTCGGAGCGCGAAAAAGAGATCAATGACAACCAACTTCAATTGATCGCCAAGGCCTATGCCTACGCCCTCTGGAAAAGTGGCAAAAAGCCCCTGGCCCTGGAAAAACTCGATCAGGCCCTGAAAAACCACCCCGAAGGCACATGGCACAAAGATCTGCAAACATTGCGTTCCATGATTGCCAAGAGCTGAGGCCAGATGTCGCTTTCACTGCCCCCTCCTTGTGAGCACTTTGTCGAACTCCTGCGCTGGCGGGCCCACACCCACCCTGAGCTGAAGGCCTTGAGCTGGTTTGGCGATGGCGAAAACCTCAGCTCCCAGCTCAGTTATGCCGAACTCGACGCCTCAGCCCGCTCTTGGGCCGTTCGGCTCTTGGCTTTGCAGCCCCCCGGCAACCGGGCCCTTTTGGTCTTTCCGCCGGGCCCCGAATTTCTGCAGGCCTTTGTCGGCTGTCTCTACGCAGGCTGGATTCCCGTGCCCGCTTATCCACCCGAACAGCACCGCTTGGAACACAGCCTCAAGCGCCTCTTGGCGATTATTGCCGATGCCCAGGCCCCGGTTGTGCTCACGATTGAGGCCTTCCGCCAAATGGCCGGGGGCATGATCCAGCAATCGGGCCAAAAAGACCTGCAGGCCCTGACTTGGCTGACCCCCGAAGATCTGAGCCTCAGTGATCCTGAGCGCTGGCAAAGCCCCGCTCTGGGGCCTGAAAGTCTGGCTTTTTTACAATACACCTCAGGTTCCACCGCCCTGCCCAAAGGGGTGATGATCAGCCACAGCAATTTATTGCACAATTTGGCAATGATCAAAGCGGGCTTTGAATTGGGCGAGCGCAGTGATACCGTCGTCTGCTGGGTGCCTTTTTATCACGATATGGGGTTGGTGGGGCATTTGCTCGAATCGCTTTATGTCGGCGGCAATACGGTGCTGATGAGCCCCTTGGACTTTTTGCGCAAACCCCTGCGCTGGCTCAAACTGATCTCAGACTGGCGCGGAACCGCCACCGGCGCCCCCAATTTTGCCTATGATCTCTGTGTGCGCAAGATCAGCCCCGCCGAACGTGACGCCCTGGATCTCAGCTCGCTCAAGCTGGTCTTAAACGGCGCAGAACCCGTACAACATGCCACAATTGAAAAATTCTTGAGCTATTTCGCTCCGGCGGGCTTCCCCCGCAACGCGATGTATCCCGCTTATGGCATGGCCGAGGCCACGGTGTTTATCAGCGGCAGTTTGCGCCATGAGCGCCCTGTGTATCTCACGGTCAGCCGCACAGCCCTGGCCGAACACCGGGTCGAAGAGCTGCCCGCCCAGATCCCGGATGACCAGAGCCCAGATGCCCAGATACTGGTGGGTTCGGGCCGCCCCTGGGGCGACGAAGAGGTGCGGGTGGTGGATCCTCAGACGCGCCAAGACTTGGGAGAAAACCACGTGGGTGAAATCTGGCTGCGCGGCTCCCATATTGCCCAAGGCTATTGGAACCGCGAGGCCGAAACCCAAGCCTACTTTGGCGCTTACCTGAATGACGGCAGCCAGCTTTCGTGGCTGCGCAGCGGCGATCTGGGCTTTTTGCATGGGGGCGAAATCTATGTCACAGGCCGCATCAAAGACCTGATCATTGTGCGCGGGCGCAATCTCTATCCCCAGGATCTGGAAAAACAAATCGAGGCCCTGCGCCCAGCCTTTCCGGCGATTCGCCCCGGCTGTGCCGTCGCTGTGGCGCTCTCTGGCCCAGACAGCGAACAATTGGCCCTGTTGCTCGAAGTCAGCCTGCCTTTTGAAGCCGGAGCGGATCTTTGCCAAGCCCTGGTCGAGCGGATTGAAGCAGAATCCGAGGTCGCCCCGCGCCGGATTCTGCTGCTGCCACCAGGGGCCCTGCCCAAAACCTCCAGCGGCAAATTGATGCGCCAGGCCTGCCGCCAAGCCCTGGAAAAAGACCCTGCCAGTTTAAAGGCCCATTTTAGCTGGCCCACTTTGCTGCCTATCTCACAAAAAGAAACGAACCCAGACAGCGCTGCCGACAGGACAAATACAACAAATGCAACATCTGCACGTGAGCAAGCGGCCCTGTTAAATTGGCTGCGCCAGTGGCTGGCCGAAGAATTGCAATGCACACCTGCGCAAATCAACCTGACCCGGCCTTTGCGCGGGCAAGGCCTAGACTCGGCTCTGGCCGTGCGTTTGCAGGCAGATTTGGAAAGTCATTTGCAGCGCTCACTTTCACCTTCGCTGCTCTGGGACTATCCCAGTCTGGAAAAACTCTTGCCCGCCTTGCTGAATCCAGATGAAGCCGCCCAAAGCAAAAGCGCTGATTCAGCCTTGCCCACACGGCCGCCCAGAATCCAGAACCCAGTTGCGATTCTCGGCCTGGCCTGCCGCTTTCCAGGCCAGGCCAACGATCCCGACAGCTTTTGGCACAACCTACTCACAGGCCTGGACGCGATCTCTGCGCCGCCAGATGCACGTTTTGCCGATTCAGAAGCTGCAGAAAAAAACTTCAAAGGCGGCTATTTGGCAGATATTCAGGCCTTTGATGCGGCCTTTTTTGGCATATCGGCCCGCGAGGCCGAGAGCATGGATCCCCAGCAGCGGATCTTGCTGGAATTGGCCTGGGAGGCCCTCGAAAACGCAGGTATCTTGCCCGAAAGCCTCAAAGAACAGAATGTTGGCATTTTTATTGGACTCTCGGGCAGTGATTATGCCCAGCGCAGCCTCTACGGCGGCAAAGATCGCCGCAGCGGCAGCAGCGTGACGGGTGTGGCTTTGAGCGTAGCGGCCGGCCGCATTGCCTACCAATTGGGGACCCAGGGCCCCACCATGACCGTTGACACCGCCTGTTCTTCGGCCCTGATGGCCGTCCATTTGGCTTGCCAGAGCCTGAACAGTGGCGAGTGTGATCTGGCCCTGGTCGGGGCTGCCAACCTGATGCTCGAACCCGATGTCAGTTTGGGCTTTCAATGGGCCGGGGCCCTCTCTGCCGATGGCCATTGCAAGTCTTTTTCCGCTGCTGCTGACGGCTATGTGCGCTCCGAAGGGGCAGGTATGGTCGTTTTGCAGCGTTGCGAAGACCACCAGTCCCAACACAGCCCCCTCTGGGGCCGGATCCGCGCCAGTGCTGTCAATCACGACGGCCTCAGCCAGGGTCTGACCGCCCCGAATGGCCAGGCTCAGCAGCGGCTTTTGCAATTGGCTTTGGAGCGCGCAGGCTTGCAGGCCGACGATCTGGGCTATCTCGAAGCCCATGGCACGGGCACGCCCCTGGGCGATCCGATTGAGGTCGCAGCCATCCACACTGTCTATGGTCAGCGCAGCCCAGCCCAGCCTCCGCTGTATATCGGCGCGGTTAAATCCCTGCTCGGCCATTTGGAAGCGGCAGCAGGTATGGCCGGCCTGATCAAAACCTTGCTCAGCTTGCGCCACGGCGTGATACCCGCCAATTTAAATGGCACCCCGCTCAATCCACGTTTGCGTGACTTTGTCGGCCCACTGCAATTCCCCAGCGCAAACACGCCCTGGTCAGGGCCGCGTTTGGCGGGGGTCAGCTCCTTTGGAATCAGCGGCAGCAATGCCCACCTGATTCTCGATCTGCCTGCAAACCAGACAGAGAGCGTTCCAGAAACAGACCCCGAAACACCACAGGCAGACGCCCAATTATGGGTGCTTTCCGGCCGCAGCCAAACAGGCCTACAAGAAAACCTGC
>CAZRFI010000093.1:7338-12806 GCA_964598905.1 uncultured Candidatus Sericytochromatia bacterium
AAAACAGCCCCCGGATTGGTTTGGGTCTTTCCCGGCCAAGGGGGGCAATGGTTGGGTATGGGTCAAAGCCTCTTACAAGAACCAGCCTTTGCCCAGGCCTTTGCCGCCTGTTCCAAAGCGTTTGAGCCCTGGTTCCCGGCAGGCCTTGAAGCACTCTTAACGCAATGGCAGGAAGATCGCATCGATCAGATTCAACCCTTGCTCTGTGCCTATCAAATTGCCGTGGCCCGGCTCTGGCAATCGTGGGGTATTCAGCCCCAGGCCGTGATTGGCCACAGCATGGGTGAAGTGGCCGCTGCGCACATTGCCGGCCGGCTGAGTTTGAGCGATGCCGCAAGCATTATCTGCGAGCGCAGTTTGCTGATGCAAAGCCTGCCACCGGGTGGTGCCATGCTCTTGACTGATCTGAGCTGGGAAGCCGCCGCCCGCTGGGAAAAACCGCATCTGGTCAGGGCCGTGCAAGCCGGGCCGCAACAGACCGTATTGGCAGGGGAGGTCTTTGCCCTCTCGCAGCTCGCCATCACCCTCGAAGTGACGGGACGTCTGGCGCGGCCGATTGCTGTTACCGTGGCCTCGCACAGCCCCTTTGTCGATACGATTTTGCCCGAAATCGAAGCCCGTCTGGCCCATCTCTGCCCCCAAAAGGGCCACATCCCCCTGATCTCAACGGTAACAGGGCAGTGGCATGATCCAGAGAGCCCAGATCACCCACTCGACCCACACTATTGGGCCCAAAATCTGCGCAGTCCTGTGCGTTTTCAGGCGGCCATTGAAACAGCCCAAGCCCAGGGGTATACCCATTTTCTCGAGATTGGACCGCACCCCGTTTTGGCTCCGGGGCTACAAAGCCAAGGTCTTTGGGCCGCTGGCAGTGGGCGCCGGGGACACCCCGAGCGCAAAGCCCTTTTGCTGACCCTGGGAGAGCTGTATGGTTTGGGGCACGAGCCCGATTGGCATGCCCTGCTGCCCACACATCTGCTGCCACCCCAGCCCTTGCCTGCGGCAGCCTGGGAGCATCAAAATTATGGCTTGGATCCTGCCGCTCGCTTAAGGGCCAAACCTGCTTTGGCTCAGCAGGCAACAAGACAAACAGGCACTGCCTGGCAAGCGCTAAAGCCCTCAAAAACCCAGACAAACCAGCATACTTGGCTTTTGGTCGGGGGCTCCTCCGCTTGGCAGTCGACCCTGACACTGGTCTTGGAAAGCACGGGCCTGACGTGTTTGGCCTTGCCAGCAAGTCTGGTCACTGCGCTGGAAAACCAAGATAGCGCTCAGGTAAAAGCCCAAATGGAAACCTATCTGGCCGCTTTGAAAGGGCTGCGCCCGGCACTGCTCTATCTCTCTGGCCTGATGTCTGGCCCGCTCTCTGGCCAGGAAAGCCCCCAGGATACACAGGCCGAAACCCTGGCATTTTTGCAAAGCAGTGAAGCCCTGGCGGCCTTGCCCATCTGGTATTTGGCTTTAAATCAGCTGCAAGTTTTTCCCGAAAATCCAGACAAGCCACAGGCAACAGAGCAAGCACAGACCCAGACAGAAGTGCTGAACCAAGTCCGGGCCCAAGCGCAGAAGCGCTCCCAAGCAGGTGCAGCGTTTTATCTCTGCGACTTGCCCGACAGCCGCCCCGCGAGTTGGGGCAAATTGGCAATCCTTTTGCGGCACCCCCCCGAGCCCCCGATCCTGGCCTTGCGCCAAGGGCAGTGGTGGACGCCCTCCGCTCCAGGCGATTCGCTTCGACAGCCCCAGGGAAACGCCCAAGCAGCAGAAATGGCTGCAGAGGGCATGGAAACACAGCCTGTCAGACAGTCAGCGGATCTGCTCGTCCAGTTGCGGGCTGAAATCGGCCAATTATTGCGCCTGCCCGCCTCACAACTCGATTCAGACAGCCCGCTTGACAGCTATGGTTTTGACTCACTTTTGGCCGTGGAATTGCGCCAGCGCCTGGAGAAACTCACAGGCCTGAGAGCCCCAACTGAATTGCTGCAGCGGGGCATTTCAATTCGCCAGATTCAGACCTGGCTCGAAGCCCAAACTCAAAGCGAACGCGAAATTTAGGCCTGAAAACAGGCTGAGAAATGCAGTTCCAAGAGGGCTTTCTGCAGTTCAAACATCTCTTTTTCATCTTCTTCATTCTGGTGATCGTAGCCCAGCAGATGCAAAAATCCGTGGGTCACCAAAAAAGCCAATTCGCGCTCCAAGCTCTGATCTCGCTCCAAAGCCTGTTCTTGGGCCTTTTCAAGCGAGACAATAATATCTCCCAGCAAATGGTTCTCAAGGTCCTGGGGAAATGAAAGCACATCAGTGGGCTGATCTTTTTCGCGGTATTCATAATTGAGGTGGTGAATCGTGGCATTGTCGGAAAAGGTCACGCTGACAATCGTGTCAGGCGTACAATGGGTGGATTTGCCCAGACTCTCGAGATAGGCCACCCAGCGGTGGTTATCGAGTTTGTAATTCAGGCGGGACAACAGATCGGGTTCGGTTTCGAGATTAATAAATATTTCCATGGGTCCTCAAAGGGCAAATTAAAATTGGTTTCATAATTGGATTCATTATACTCCAAGCACAAAATAGCCAACGGATCTTGACGACCATCTCCCTGAGAGGGCCAGTCTGGAGTATAATTGGAGAACAGGCAATATGTATGCAAACAAACCTAGATGAGACCATTCAATTCCTCAAACAACCAGGGGAAGGGTCTCTGTTTGTCATTTCAGGCCCATCGGGTGCAGGCAAAGGGACAATTGTCCAAGCGCTTTTGCCCCGACATTCTCGTTTGACCCTCTCCATCTCCATGACCACCCGTGTCCCCCGGCGCGGAGAAGTCGAAGGCCAGCACTATTTCTTTGTTAGCAAAGAGGAGTTCGAAAGCCGGATTGAACAGGGGCAATTTCTGGAATATGCGCTTTACAATGGCAATTATTATGGCACCCCCCGCACCTTTGTTTTAAACAAGATCGCGGGTGCCGAAGATGTGATTCTCGAAATCGAGGTTCAAGGTGGTCAAGAAATTCGCAAAAATTGGGAACGGCGTTCGGTACATATTTTTGTCATGCCCCCCTCTCGCGCCAATTTGTTGAGCCGCTTGCAAACACGCAAAACCGAGACCGAAGAAGCCATCCAGGCACGTCTGAAACGGGCAGAAGAAGAAATGGGCTATTTACCAGACTATGACTACTACGTGATCAATGATCAGCTGGAAGAAGCCGTGCAAACGGTTTCAGCGATTATTCAGGCGGAACGTCAGCGAATCTTTCAATCACTTCTCAAAGGGGAAAAGACGATATGACCACTCCGAATTCAACCAATAGCAGAGCCAGCCAAGGGGAAGAAAACCGTTATTTTTTGGTCAACACCGTGGCCCAGCAGGCCAAAGTGATTCTCTCTCACGACAATACCACCATGCTCTCGAATCACACGGCCATTCGCGAAGCCCTGCAACAGCACAAAAAAAGACGCGCTGAATAATTTCCCCCACACATACCAACACAACTCAAACACCCAGACCTTCGTTATCTCTGGCTTTGATGCCAGTTCCAGGCCGTGCTGAGAATGGCCTCTAAACGCTGGTAACGGGGTTTCCAGCCCAAAAGCGCCTCCGCTTTGGCGCTGGAGCCCACCAGTATCGGCGGATCGCCCTCTCGGCGCGGTCCCTCTTGCACAGGCACTTTTTGGCCTGTGATTTTTTCAATTTCTGTGATCACTTCGCGCACCGAATAGCCATTGCCATTGCCCAAATTAAAGCATTGGCTTTTTTGGTGTGTCTGTAAATACTGCAGTGCCAGCAAATGGGCTTGGGCCAAATCCCAGACATGGATATAGTCACGCACACAGGTGCCGTCGGGGGTGGGATAGTCTGTCCCATTGAGTTGAACGTTTGTACGCATGCCCAGCACAGCTTCAAAAATAATCGGAATCAAATGGGTTTCGGGTTCGTGGCATTCACCAATCTGGCCTTCGGGGTCGGCCCCCGAGGCATTAAAATAGCGCAGCGAAACATAGTTAAAGTCGGGATAAGCAGCCGCATAATCCGCCAATGCCAATTCGATCGCCAATTTGGTGCGCCCATAAGGGCTGACTGGGGCAAAGGGATGCTCTTCGGTCAGCGGCAAAAATTGGGGTGGGCCATAGATCGCACAGGTCGAAGAAAAAATAAAATGGGGGACCTTGGCTTCCCGTACGGCATCCAAAAGGCCCAGGGTCTGCAAGACATTGGTTTGGTAATAGCGTGCTGGTTCTAAGACCGACTCTCCCACGGCAATTAATCCGGCAAAATTCATCACAGCTTCGACCGGATACTGTTTAAAAAAATGTTTGAGTTTTTCGCGATCGCCAATTTCCCCCTGTACCAGTGGGCAATTGGGAAGATGTTCGGCATGGCCCCCGACCAGGCTGTCGTAGACAACGGGCTGGTGGCCCTGCTGCAAGAGATACTTGACGACATGGGAACCGATATATCCGGCTCCTCCCATGATGGCGATCTCTGTCATCGGCGTTCTGTCCTTTTGTGGCTGCGGGTTTTTAATTGGGCAAAGTATAACACAGAGATGGGCTTTTTGAGGGCGCTGGCTCTCTACGTGTTGGGATTCATTTAACGTGCTAAAGCGTTGCTGCGGGTAATTGGGCCAGAAGTTCGGCATAGGCCTGCAAAAGTGCCTGTTTGATTTGTATTTGTGCCAAGGGATCGGCACAGGCCAAATATTCGACTTCCAGCGCATTGATCTGGGCGGTTTGCGCTTGCCAATCGCGTTGGACCTGTTCCAGGCGTTGCAATTGTTTTTGATGTGTGAGCAGTTTGAGCTGATGTCCCATGCGCTGCAGATCAGCCAGGGCCGCATCGATCAGGCCATCCCAAGCGGTTTGCCAAGCCCCAAAAGCCTGGACAAGACCGGCATCTGCACGGGCTGGCAAAGCCCCGCGTCTTTGCCTTTCGCTCTGGATCCAGCTCTGGGCATCGGCCAGCCCCAAACGCGCGGCTTGGGCCTGTGCTGAGTTCAAAGCCGCAACCAAAGCGGGTTCTTCTGCTCCTTGCGAGAACAGACGCGCCAGACTCTGCAAAGTGGTCAAGCGCATTTTGCGCCAGCTTTCGAAACTGCTCGCGGCCAGTTTGGCCTGTAAAAACCGCGTTTGGTCTGATTGTAAATCCAGGGTCTGTTTTTGCAAAGCCTGAACCTGGCGCAGACCAAAATAGGCAGTTTGTTTGTCTGCCAAAGTTGCCAGTTCTGCTTGAATACTGGCTTTTTCTTCTGGTGAAAATGTGCGCTGTAATTTGGCGCGCAATTGCATACTCAAGCGGCTGGTCTGGACTGGGTCAAAATCTGCGAGCGAAGTTGGTGCAGATACAGCCTCCCCGACACTGACAGCCGTGTCATTGGCCAGTTCAGGGGCCAGTTCAGAGGCCTGTTCAGCGACCGTGGTAGAGGACTCTTGTTCAGGCAGGTCAGAGCGCATGAAAGAGCGCATGAAAGAGC
>CAZRFI010000093.1:12906-15435 GCA_964598905.1 uncultured Candidatus Sericytochromatia bacterium
AGAGCGCATGAAAGAGCGCATGAAAGAGCTCCATTGCTGATTGACAGCCAAAACCAATTGCAACAGCGCGGCCCGCTCCACAGGCCCCAATCCACCTTTTAATTGCCTGAGCTTTTGCAAATAACCGGCCTCTGGCGCAGGAATTTCAACCTGCTTTTGGGCCTTCAGGGCGTCCCATTTATACGCCTGGCATTTGAGCAAGGGGTACAAAACGCCCATCGAGGCCAAATCTTTGGGCCGATTGTCCTCGGCATAACAGGCTTGAAGGGCCGCAAGGGCTTGTAAAACAAGTGCGCTGCGCTGTGCATGCGGGCTCTGCTCGTTTAAGGCCTTGAGCCGCAAAATCCAGACTTTCAGCTGTTCGGCCCGGCTGTCAGAGGCCGAGAGTTGCACCTGGGCTTTGAGATTTTCAGCGATCTGCTGATTCTGGGGTGTGGGCAGCTGTTTGACCCGCTGAAATTCGCGCTCCGCTTGTTGTTCGAGCATCTGTTGCTCTGGAGAGCGGCGCAAGGGCTGACAGGTTTCGGGCCCTTGGCTCTGTTGAATCAGCTCGGGCAATTGAAAGGCTGTGGGGTCAAAATCTGCCCTGTTATTTTCGACAAAGGGGTATTGCATCAAAACAGGTCCTCAAGTGAGTTGGCAAATTCAAACAACACCCATTTGTCGGGGCTCTCCAGCGGATCTGCTGCAGCCAAAATCTGAGCGGAGACAAAAGGATCTTGCAAAAAGACCTGCATCTCGGCTCTCTGCAAGAGCGTTTCAGAGATCACCAACCCGCGCCCGGCCGAGCATTCAAGAGCGGCTTGGGCACGGTCGCAGGCCAAACCGCGATAAGCCAAGCGCCCCGCGTCGACAAAGACCTCACAGGACCCTTCGGCAATGCCGACCCCCAACTGGATCGGCTCTGGATAAAGGGGATGTAAATTGGCCAATTCCTGCCGCAGATCCCAGGCCGCAGAAAGCGCTTCAAAGGGCGAGGCGAAGATCCCCAAAGCCGAGGCCTGTGTCTTTGGCAAACAGGCCCCTTCATGTGCTTGAATCCGGCTTTGCAACCATTGTAAAAGCTCTGTATCACCTTCCACAGGATTCAAGATCTCGACAGCCAAAAAGATTTGCGACTGCAAAGGCAGCGCTTCATCGGGGCCCAATACCTCTTCGGGGAAGAGATCGTGAAAGGCCTGCACAGCCTGTACCCGTGCGGCTGTAACCGCTTGGGATTGCCAGTGCAAATTCTCCAAACTCACGGTGATCTCATGGGAGTTTTGGTTCACCAGCTGCAAATGGGTCTGGGCATTGCATAAAATCACATCCTGTGGGGCCAATTCCGGGGTTGAAAATTGCCCAAGAGCCTCAACCCGCAGCTGATTCTGCGCGGCAGGATTGGGTTTATGGGCGGGCAAAATCATCAGAATCAATTCATTTTCGCTGCTCAAACTGCGCAAGACATACGGCCCCGGAGGCAATTGCAGCTCAAATTGACGGGTTTCATGGCCCTGCAAATTTTGCTGCCAGCTAATGTGTTGCGTATTGCCTGGGCTGCCCGCACAAAAATACTTCTCTTGGGTCTCCCGCAGTTTTTGGGCAGGCTGAAAGGTCAACTCCAAATTCTGATCAAAAGCCAGGCCATAACTGACCGCACAGCTCGGGCAATAGGCCTGATCCTTGAGTTGACCCAAATGCTGAAAACTCTCTTTGGGGCCTTTGCAACCAGGACAGCGGCAATCCCACATCAAATGCAAATCGCCTTCGCGGCTGAGGATCAGGCAGGCTTTTAAGACAGCCAAAGGGTCGAGGGCATAGGCCTCGGCCAATTCAAACGGCCGCAAACGGTAGGCCAAGCGCTCAGGGGCGCGAAAGATATAATCCGCCAGGGCCAGACGCACCTCTGGGGAGGCAATCAAAGCCTGCCAGTTTTGGCTCCAGGTCTGAATCTTTGCTTGTACAGGCGCCGATACAGGTTCAAAGAAAGCCCTGAGCGGGGGGGTGCCACCTGCCAATAACTGGCCCAGCTCCCGAAACAGCTTGATAAATTTCTCGATCTCTTTGCCCACCAGGAGTTTGGCAATTGGCGTGGGCAAATGAGAGACAAAGCGAATCTCACAGACCACCTGGGTTTGTTCAGCCGTGTGGGCCTGCAATTGCACGCCAAAACGCAGGTATTTTAAAGGTCCTTTGCTGTGAATGCGCTCAACATGGTAATAATCGGGGGCAGACCACTCATAAGGCAATTCTTCATAAGCCACGGCCAAGCCGCTGTTCTTGGTCTGGGCATGCATCCAGGTGCTGCCATAAGTGCGGGTGAGATAGGTATTTTGGGTCGCTTGCATGCCGACTTTTTGATTCAAAAAATCCGTGTAGGCCAAAACCGGCCAGAGCTGAGCCGGGCTGCCGGGCAAAAGCACACTTTGACTCAGCACCTGGGCCTCTCCGCGCAAGCTCTCTAGACGCGAGGCACTGCGCAAGGTTTCTGCTTCTTGTTCGGTCAGGGGATAGGCCTGTTCAGTCATGTTTTAAATGGTATTCCTGCAG
>CAZRFI010000094.1:0-2106 GCA_964598905.1 uncultured Candidatus Sericytochromatia bacterium
ATCGGCAATTCAGACAGGGGTTGAGAATAGAGTTCCAATAATTTGCCTTTGCGTTTGCCTTGGCAGCTCAACCAGAGCCAGGCCAGGGGACTGTTCAGCCAGGCCAGCAGGGCAAATAAACGCTCAGGCTCAGCCACTGCGGTAATGAAATACACATCGGCACTGGCGTACCAGGGGCAACGGTTCCAGGCGGCAAGAGCGGTGCTGTGACGTTGAGGTATCACCAATTTGGGACCATCAAAGATTTGCGCTTGTCTGGGCCAGTGCAATTGCCACCAGGAGAGTCTGCCTTGTGCGACCTCTCGGCGTTTTTCCAAAAGTGGGCGAAAACGTTCCAAATGTTGATAAAGCCTGTCTTCGGCTGATAAATAACTTTCACGATCGGTGTAAATGACTGATTGATAGGTTTCACTTGCGCAGAGCCAGGGAGAGATGTCTGAATTTTTAAACCACGGTCGCAGCTGTTGTAATTCTCGCTCTGACAATGTCAGAGCCGCAATTTCAGCTTGATTTAAAATAAAAATCCCCTCTCCTTTTGTGCCAGACAGACTGAATTGTTGTTGGTGTTTGAGGGTGAGATGATCCGCTCCAGAGACAATCCCTTGATGCAGTTGTGCGTGGTGTTTTAATTTACTGGGCAGAGCTTGGAGTTTGACTAAAATCCTGTCTAAACTCTGATCCAAAATTTCCAAGCGGATGGGCTGCTGAATCAGACCTGTCTGGGGGGCATAGAGCTGGGTTTGGCTGAGTGAGGTGTTTTTCATAAAGGTCTGGTCTTGAGCCAAGGCTTCAGCCAAGTCTTTCTCAGCGGCGATGCCTTTGTGTGTACAGAGCAAGAGTTGGCAGGACGCAGCTGGACGAGAGGCTCTTTCAAAGAGACTGACCAGATTATGTTGACCCTGAGCCCCTTTAAACAGTCGCCACTCGTGGAAATCTGTCAATTTGTGGACCACCGCCCGTGTTTGTAAGTCGCTTCTTAAAACGTGGGCCTGACTGGCCGTGAGAAAGTAATTTGTGCTCAAAAAAGCACTGATTCCGCAATATTTACTCCATTCCAGGGCCAGATGAAAAAAATAATAGGCCAAATCACTGCGGGCTTGATAGAATCGACCCAAAGGGCCTTTCTTGATGTCTTTGAATAGATCTTTGTGGCCTTTTTCGCCAATATAAGGAGGGTTTGCTAGAATAAGGTCAAATTCAGGCCTTTTTTCGTTTGGCCAGCTTTTGAAGTCGGTTGTTAAAGGATTGCCCTGGATGATCTGCGGGGGAGTGAAACCCTTGCTCTCTGAACATTTCCACAGCCGCCAACGTGTGATCGCCGCAGCAAGCGGATCCAGCTCGACCCCATACAGACAGGCTAACCAATTCACCTTTGCCGCAGCCGGACATAGCTGTTTTTCGAGGGTCTGTAAGCAATCTAAGATTCCGACCAGCAGAGTGCCACCGCCACAGGCTGGATCACAAATTTTGAGCTTTGCCAAAGCCTGAATCAAAGCCTGGCTGTGGCGCTGAATGGATGGCGAAATCTGGCCCGCCCAGAGCAGGGTGTGTAATTCAGTTTGAGAGAATTCAAATTTTTGATGCAAAAGCAGTTCCAACGCGCCTTTGCAAAGATAATTGACCAGTGGTGGGGGGGTATAAAAGACCCCTTTTTGCTGTCTTTGGGATCGGCTTTGCAATTGTTCGGGCAGCAGTGCAACCGGGGCTGTGGCTAAATGGCGGTCTTCTGTACTTTGCAAGAGACTGAGCTGGGACAGCGTTTTTAGCCAAATCTGTTCTGGCAAATCTCGCCATTCTTGCACCAAGAATAGCGATTCAGGTCCTTGTTCGCTTGCATCGCAGGGTGTGAGCCTAAATGCCTTGAAACTTGCCCAGAATTCAGCTTGGGTTTGGATCTCTGGCTGCTCCCATTTGAGCAGTAAAACTTGCAACAATAAGCTGCGGGCTGCATTTTCTGAGAGAAATTCGCTCAATAGCAAAAAGACAGTCTGACAGTCTTTGAACCAGGCCTTCAACGTTTGAGGCATAGGCGTTTAACGGGGCTTAATCAAGGGTCAGGGTACCAAAACGTGAAGGGGTATGGTAATTGTCAAAGGGCACCGACCA
>CAZRFI010000094.1:2206-6898 GCA_964598905.1 uncultured Candidatus Sericytochromatia bacterium
GCTGTGAAGAGGCGTTTATCGTCCCAGTCCTGGGCCCCGGCGGTAATGCGATCGAGATAGGGTTCTTCATTGTCGATGCCAATATACAGGTTGTCTTGATCGTAGCTGAGCCAAACCGTCGTGTTGATCCCACTTTCGGAGAAGCCATTGTACCAATATTTGATTTTTAACTCGGTTGCATTTTGCCATTCGCCGGGCTCAATCCGGCCATCCAAAACGGGGACATTGGCTGCCCGACTGACTTTGGCGGAGGGCAAAGCGCGCGCTGCGGGAATGACCACCACCGATGGCTGGGTTGAAGGGGTATAGCCTTTGGCGGCATTATTTTCTTGGCGGCTGCGGATCGCCAGCAATTTTTCGAGCAAGCCCAAGCGATCGCGAATTTCCTGTTTAAACGGTTTGGGCAAAGCCGCTTTATTCAACTCTTGCAACAGGGCTTGAAAGGGGGTTTGTAATTGCTCTAAGGTATAACTTTTGACGGGCAGGCGATCATAGGCTGCTTTGAGTCCCAACAGCTGATTGCGGAAGCCCTTGAGGGCCTCTGGGTTGGGGGCTTCTGTCTCTTGGCTCACCCGGAAGAGCCACTGCCCCAGATCTTCGAGAATGGTTTTTAAAGCCAAGAGCAAATCTTCGTGGGGCAGCAAGGCCGGTTTGCGAAAGGGGCCTTCTTTGAGTTCTTTGAGACTTTCGCGCTTAAAATGGGCCAAGGCAAAAATCGAGAGACCGCCGGTGTGACGGTCTTGAATCACACCAATCTGGCCAAAGATATCGTCGGGACTGGAGAAGCGGTGTGCACCTAAAACGGGGTAGAGCAGATCTTGGCGTTTGCCACCATCGGTTTCCCAGTCGAGCCAGAGATTGAGGTCTTTTTTATCCGGGGTATAGAGCATGTCTGAGGCAAAATCGATCCAATTATTATTCGACCAATGCCGCCAATTTTGCATTTTTGTCAAACGGCTATAAGACTCGCTGCGAAAAACGGAGCCCCCCAAAAGCACCTTTTCTTGGCGGTAGCCGCGCAGCTTTTCTTTAAAGTGGCGCACTGCCAGATTGACCTGCTCTTCGCGCCAGAGCTGCCACTCCTGAAAGAGTGGGGTGCCTTTGGCGATTTTGAGGGGGGGGAATTCGCCATGTTTTTTAAAGTATTCTTGGCGAAAGCGGGTGGCGCTGATTGCATCTTCGGGAATGGCTTCATCGTAGCGAATATAGTCCAGCAAAATGCCCTGCACGGGGTAACGCGAGAGCATTTCCTGAAAAAGATTAAAAATATAATCGCGGGATTCGGGGTGAGCAACACTCAAAAAGCGGGGCACCGCTTTGGTATCATCCATATCTGAAGGGTGGGCCGCCAGGGCTGGGACCCGATCCAAAATAGGGTTGCCAAATCCTGGTGAGCGCACGCGGAAGGTCCAGACCCAAGGAATCACCCGCAAATTGCGCTTTTGGCTTTCGCGCACCAATTCCCACAGGGGATCAAAGCCCAGATCGCGTAATTCGGGATCTTGGTCGGTATATTTGCTGTTGGGGTAGATTGCGTATCCCCGGCGAAAGACCTCGGGATAAATGGTATTAAATCCTGCCGCTTGAAATTGCTCTAAAACCTGGGCAATGCCTTCGCGGGTTTTGGGAATAGAGCCCGCATCCATAAGAATGCCGCGCATTTCAACCGGTCGGGAGATCATCATCGAAACTTGGGCATTGCGCAGACGGGCCAGGGCCAAATCCAAATCTTTCGAAGCTGCTTCGAGATCCTGACTGTTGAGCAAAAACTCTGTGTTAATCAGGGCCAATTGAGCGATGATCTGATCGATCTCTGCACGGCCGAGGGGGGCGTCGCGCCAGCGCTCCAGGGATTGTTGCAGGCGTAGAGAGACATTATTGTATAAAATTTTGGCCTGTAAATAATCGCGGGTCAGGTTCTCTCGGTTGAGGGGTTCTGTGCGTTTGACGGTGTACAGGGATTGATCCACTGAGAGTTGGCCGGGTGCCGCTTGAGCAGCCTGCTGAAAGGGGACTCCTTGCAGGAGTGAAAGTGATAGCAGGAGCGGAATCCCGAATTTAAAGTTCAACTCGAACACCCTTATTCTCTTTTTTTCATGCAGGTCTTGATATCGCTGTCAAACCAGCTTAAACGATTCACAGGGCTTTGGCAATTGGTTCAAAACCAGGGCTTTCTGTTGACATTTGCCGTGAAAACATATCACAATTAAGCCTGTTGAGTTTGTAAACCAAATTGCTGTCAAAAGTGGAGAGGCTTCATGATCACTGGAGTGGTACCTGATTCTGCGCTTGGGGCAGAAAGTTTTCTGGATGAAGAAATTGAATATCTGGAGTTCGAAAATCTGATTGAGTCAGTTGCCGAACGCCTGGACGCCTCTTGGTCATACAGTCTGGAAGATGAAACCTATCAGATTGAGTTTATTGATGAAGAAGGCACTTTACACGAAGCCGTTTCTGTCTCTTCGGAATTCTGCGAAGAGGGCTTTAACGAAGGTCGCGATCTTTTGACCTGCAAAGTTTTTTTGCTGGAATACGATGACTCGCGGGTAGCACTTCTGCCTGAAGTGCTCCTATTGGCCCAGCAGCTGGTTTTTTCCAAACTCTGTATGAACGAAAATCGCCACCTCTTCTTGGTGGGGAAAGCCCTGTATCACCAGGAATTTGTGACTGACGTGGTCACCACCATGGTCGAAGAAATGAGTTCACTGGCGGCAGATTTTCGCCTCAAACTGGAATTTCAAGCCAAATAATTCGCCCCATTTTTACACGCCGCTTCAATTTCGGTGTACCCTTTAGATTAGGATAGATCAGCATAGATCAGGATCTTTAAAGGGAGTAAAGCGATAAACGGTATGGCGATCCAGAAAATCAAACGCAAAACTCGGGTTGGATTTGTTGCCAGTGGCGGCGCCGCTAAAGCGGCTTGTTTTCACATGGGCGTTGCCCTGGCTTTGCAGCGCAAAGGGTTTGAGTTTCGTACCGGGCTGGCTTCTGAAGCCTCACCGCTGGTGGGCAATGGCCGTGAAATCGACGTTTTGGTAGGTTCTTCGGCTGGGGCCTTTGCCTGTGCCATGATTTCAAGTGGGCACCCGCTTGAGGATATTTATCACAGCCTATTGGGCCACCGCAATGCCCATTTTCCCAGCCTCTCTTATGCCCAAATGCTCTATCCCAATTTATTGGATACCGCTCTGAAGTTTTTCTCTCGTTTGCCCAAATCCTTGGCTGTGAGAGGCTATAAGAGCCTTGAGTCGCTTTTACAGGGGCTCTTTTGTAGCAATGGCTTTTATTCTACCGAAAAACTTGAGGCCTACCTGCGACGCTCGATTTTGGCGGGCAACCGTTTTGATGAATTGGCGCCGGAACTGTACATTGTCACCACCCTTTTAGATAACCCAGGCCGTTTAATTCTGGGCCCGCGCAACCTCAATCAACTGCGGGAAAAACTGCATTTTTACGACGCCGAAACCCAATATGATACCACTGTGGACATTTCCCATGCAGCTGCCGCTTCGATGTCTCTGCCCCCGATTTTTAAACCTTATCAACTGCAAACGGCTCAGGGACCCCAATATTGTTTTGATGGTGAAATTCGCAAAACCCTTTCGACCCATGTGGCCCGTGATGCAGGCTGTGATTTGATTATTGCCTCATATACCCACCAGCCTTATAAATACCGCGAAGAGATCGGTTCTTTGGCCGATTATGGCATTCCCTCCATTCTGGTTCAGGCCCTGTATCAATTGATCGAATCCCGCATTCAGGGAGCCCATGATTTACATTTGCTCAAACAGCGGGTGATGGAAGAAACCCAATCTTTCTTTGACAAAAAGGGCCTGTCTCCCCAATTAAAAGAAGAATTTCTGCAACATTTAAATCTCAAATTGGACTACAACCCAGATGTGGACTATATTTATATCCACCCCACAGAACACGAAGACAGTCTCTTCTTTTCAGATCACTTTAATCTTTCCAGCGAAAGTATGGAAGCCATTGCTGAAAATGGTTTTAGAAGTGCTATTCGGGCTTTAAAAGACTACCATTTCAGTTTCTCCGAGCCCTTTTCCTCTTCTCAAGCTAGTTGAAACTCTGAAAATTCAGCCAAGTTCTTAAAGCATTATCGTTACTGGGTTTGACGGTTTTTTTTAAGTAAAAAGACAGTCAAGTTTGGAATCTCTGCTTGGTCAAATCTTACTTTCTGTGTTACTATCTTTTTGATGGAATACATTCTAATTCTAAATTCGACCGAAACAGACTAACCCGAAAGAAGGATTCTCCTTTGGCCAAGAACAGAGCCCTTACCTTAAAAAAAGCGCATCTGAGACGCGAAAAAATTCAATCAGCCCTGCTTGATAAAGCCGATTTTCTCTATATCAAAGATATTGCTGATTTATGTGCGATGCAAACTGTAGATATCTCCAATGATCTCAAAGAAATGTCCCGTTTGGGTTTGCTTTCTAAAAAAGAAGATAAAACGGCTCATCCCAAGCGTTTGATGTATAAATTGAAGCCAGTCGCTGCCGCCCGTCTTGTGAAAGAAAGCAAAGTTTCAAGTAAAAAAGAAGCCGTTAAACCAGTCGCCCTTCGACAGGATTCAGAAGCAGTGGCAGAAAAAGCTGTCGCAAGTGCAGTGCCCGCGACTAAAACCAAGTCAACTAAAGTCACTGTGTCAAAAAATAGCAAATCAGCCCA
>CAZRFI010000094.1:6998-15415 GCA_964598905.1 uncultured Candidatus Sericytochromatia bacterium
GCAGCCAAACCAAGCAAAGCGGCGAGTAAACCTGAAGAAAGTAAATCTGTCAGTAAAGCCTCGACCAAAGCTTTAAGCAAAACTTCAACAAAAGCTTCAAGCAAAGCTGCCAGTAAAGTAACGGCCTCTGCGCCTGTTGCTGAGGTCAAAGCGACCAGAGCCAGCAAAGCAGAAAAAACGCCCAAGCCAACAAAATCGGCCCCGGCCAGCAAAGTGGTCACCGCCACACCTGCCCTCCAAACAGAAGCGTCCAAACCCGCCAAAAAAGCGGCTTATGTGAGCAAGAAAGCAGCTCAAGCCAGTGCTCCTGCTGTGCCTGCGCCACGCAAGCGCGCTCCTTCGGGTGCAACCCAGGGACAAATTCTGGCTGAATTGGCCAAAGGGGAAGCGCTTTCAATCGAGGCACTTTGCCAACGTTTGGACAAACAACCCGCCAATATGTACAAAATGGTGGGCTCTTTACATGACCAAGGCCAAATTCAAAAACACAAGAGTGGCGGGCGGGGCTATGTTTATAGTTTAACGGGCAGCGCTGCGCCTGTGCCTGTTGCTTCTGCCAAACCAGCCAGCAAAGGCAAAGCCACTGTGGCTTCAGAAGCTGAGTTATTGGATAATCTGATTGATAAACTCGCCGGGGCCGCCAAGGGCTTTTTGCGCAGTTTGATTCGCAATTAGAATTGCCAAATTCTAAAAGCCCCGCTCTTCTAAGAGTGGGGCTTTTTTTCTGGGCTGTTTTTAGTTGAATAAGGCGTTGTGGGTCTTAAGGTTTGGCTTGCTTTTGCTGTTCATAGGCCAATTGCACAGCCCCAATCAGCTTTTTGACATCTTCCCACTCTTCTTGCCATTTGAGCGAAAGAGTGGCTGTTTGCTTGGGATTGGCTGGCGGATAATACTGAATATCGGCTTTGCGCAATTGGGGTTGCAATGCCGATTCCCAGCGCACAAAGAACTGCAACCCGTCGTGCAAAAATTTGACTGAATGATAGCCAATATCATTGGTTTGCCAATCTTTTGGCAAAGGAATGGCGGGCAAAGGAGCCAATTCGAGGCTGGTGTCTATATGGCCCAAATTGCGCGCGCGCAGACGCCGCTCTTCTTCACTGTCAAAATTGTCGTTGGGGTCGATATTGTTGCGGTTACTGCCGTTAAACCAGCCGGGGTTATAACCTGAGCGCGGGCCGCCAGAATTGTCGGGTGAACCAGAATTGTCTGGCGCAGAAGATCCCTTGGGTTGGGGCTGAGTGCCGCTGCCAGCATTTTCTGAGCCCGAGGTATTGTCGGGCAATTTCATTAAATCACTGGCTTTCTTTTCAAAGCCTTCGCCATCGGTCATGAACTTTTCAAATTCTTCCCAGCTTTTAAATCCTGGTGGCAATTCTTGAGGTACTTCGAGGTCTTGGGCCTCAAAGAATTTTTGCATGGCGGTTTTCTTTTGGGCCTCTGCTTCAGGCAAATCTGCCACTTGCGTTGGGCTCGGAGCCGGGGTCGGCTCCCCCGAAATGGCGGGTGAAGGCAGCGGGGTTGGGCTGGGGCTGCCCATGGCCGCAGAAGGCAATGGCGTGGGCGTGGGGGTGGCCGCCAAGCTAGGTGTGGGCACTGAGCTCTGTCGAAGGGTGGGAGTAGGTGTAGGTTTGGGTCTGCGCGCCAGGGAATCATCTTGAGCGGGGCGCGGGGGCTGCGAAAGCGGCATGGCCTGGCTGGGGGGTGGGGGGCTATCGGGTGGAATCGGCTCGGCACTGGGCGGAGGCATTTCGATTGTGGCAACCTGGATGGGCTCTTGGTTTTGAGCCGTCTCTGAAGACATCTTATGAAATTTTACATTGCCCGCAAAGGCCACCAAGGCAGCACCATGCACCAAGACCGAGAGAATGCAAAAAAGCGCAAAAAGCAACTTTTCCCGACGACCTTCGGCCTGCATACGCCGAAGGCGCAAAGGCAATTGAGGCTTTCGGGAAAAGCGCTTGTGTTTGTCTTTTTGAAAAAAACGGGCGAACAACCTGCGTAAAATTGCCGGTTTCCCCTATTTTTATCTTCTGTCTTCCCGGATACGGGCGGACTTGCCGCTGCGTGACCGGAAATAATAGATGCGCGCACGGCGCACAGCACCTTTGCGCTTGAGCACAAATTTGGCCACACGGGGGGAATGGATCAGGAAAGTACGTTCCACACCCACGCCTTGGAAGATTTTGCGAACAGTCACGGTCTGGCTGATGCCGCCGCCTTGCAACTTGATCACGACACCTTCAAAGACCTGTACACGCTCTTTGCCGCCTTCGACGATCTTGGCGTGAACAGCGACGGTATCACCAGAAGACATATTGGGTACGTCAGTTTTAATCTGGCCTTGGGTAATTTCTTTAAGCAATTGCTGAGACATGAACTAATTCCTTATCCTTCCTGGGCGACGGCTTGGGGATAGACGCTGATTTTGCGATCCCGTACACCACGCCGTTCAAATTTAACCACTCCATCAATCAGGGAGTAAATGGTAAAATCGCGACCGATACCGACATTATTGCCTGTATGGAAATGGGTACCGCGCTGACGCACGATAATATTACCCGCGACGACTTTTTGGCCATCATAGAGCTTGACGCCCAGATACTTGGGATTGCTGTCGCGGCCGTTCTTGGAACTGCCTACACCTTTTTTATGAGCCATGGTTCAGTTTCTCCTCTTTTAACCTAAGCGAATTTCTTCGATCAGCACGCGGGTGTATTTTTGACGATGACCCACTTTGCGCTGATAGCCTTTTTTGGCGCGGTACTTGAAGGAAACCACTTTTTTGCCTTTGACTTCCTCTTTGAGGACTTTGCCAGTTACAGTCGCAGTTTCCACATGGGGAGCGCCGACCACTGTTTTATCACCATCAACGACCATCAGAGCCGGGAAATTGACGGTATTGCCTTCGGGTGCATACAAAAGTTCGACTTCGAGCCAACGGCCCTGTTCGGCTTTATACTGTTTGCCACCAGTTTCAATAATTGCGTACATATTGACCACCTAAACGTCTGCGAAAATAATCTTCGGAAAAAATATCAGATCCTGGCTGCGACGAGCGTGCGGCTTAGTTTCAGGGCGGATCTGACCGCAGGGGCGTTACCGGGAGAGTATGGCTTGGGCCTCAAATCGAGGAGCTGACCAAATTCTGGGGTTCTGTGAAAAACAGAGAGGGGCTATCATTTTTAAGATTTCCAAAAATGATGCCTAACCGGCAGAATGCCCTGCAACGCACGTGGAACACAGCATAACACAGGCTCTGCTTTTGTGACTAGTTTATCCTTAAGCTTCTTTTAATAACTTTCGCGGATTCAAGTGCCACACAAGAGCCGAATGACTTCAACCAAACCACTTTGGGCACTTAATATATAGACCCCGATTGGTTCTTCGAGATAACCGAGTGCCAAATACCGACCCCAACAGGCCATTATTTCGGGATGGCTCCAATCGGCTTTCACATGCCGTTCATAAGGATTGCCTTCGCTTTCTCCTTGGGGCATGTCGACAATTGGAATAGAGATCAACAGCAGTTTGGAATGTCTGAGCAGGCTCTCGACCACAGCCAGGGCTTCTGTCTGTTGCATATGTTCGAGAACATCTCCCAAAAAGACCAAGTCGTACCCTGGTGCTGTGTCTGCATAGCTGCGAATATCTCTGATCAGCACCTGATCGTAGATCTGGTCCAGGCCAAAACGCGCTTGGTAGGGCTCCCAGATTTCAACAGCCGTCCAGTGGCTTTGGGGCCAATAATGGCGCAAAAGTAAACTATAGGTTCCACGGCCAGGGCCCACATCGAGAATCTGTTTAAATTCAAGCTGTTCAGAGAGACGCAACAGGGTCTGCAGGGTCCAGTTTTTGCCTTCGATCGCACTGGTGGGCATGTGTCTCTCGCTTCATCTGTCCTTGGTGGGGGCTTGACCGTAAACGGTTTTTAAATCAACCGCTTTCAGTTTAGCAGACAGAAAATGGCGCCGACAGATAAACAATACAGTATATAGATTTTGAACGTTAATTCCAATTGAAATTATTGAATTATCAATATACTTTTAATAAATAACAAACGTAGTTTATGGCTGTAACGATTTGTTTTAATGATTTTAAGTTAAATCAATTAAAAATCAAATTGCATCTGTGCTTGGTTTGTGTTAAATTACTGAATATTCAAACAATCACCATGAACATCTTTTTATACTTCTCTTCAAATACACTCAGACGTGCTTTGTTCCCGCTCATGTCAGCAGGCAGTCTCTCGCTCTTGTCTGTCTCTCTCTTGGTTGGCTTAAACGGCTGCCAGGGTTCAGCGCCTGTGAGCGGTTCTTCTCAGCGATTGCTTCGCTTGCAGAGCACTGCTGCCTCTCCCACGCCTGTGCCTGTGCCCGATTTTGGCCAGATTCCCGCTCCACCAGAGAACCCCGTTACCCAGGGCAAAGTAGAATTGGGTTTTCGGCTCTGGTTTGAACCTCGGCTTTCGGCCAATAACCGTATGACCTGCGCCACTTGCCACAATCATACGATGGGTTTTTCAAATGCCCAGCGCAACGCTGCGGGCGTTACGGGTCAACGGGGAGAGCGCAATGTGCCGACAATTTACGGTTCGCTTTGGCAACGCGAAACTTTTTGGGATGGACGTGCCAAATCTTTGGAAGAACAGGCCCTCGGTCCGATTGAAAACCCAATTGAAATGAATGAATCTTTGCCCAATGTGATCAAAAAGCTGGCGCAGGTGCCCTATTACCAGCAAAAATTTCAAGCTGTTTTTGGCTCTGGCCCCAGTGCTGAGGGCATAGCCAAGGCCATGGCCAGTTTTGAAAGAGCGTTGATGATGGCTCCTACCCCGTTTGAACGTTATCAAGCTGGCGAAAAACAGGCCCTGAGCCCTGAACAGGTGCGTGGCAGGTCACTCTTTTTTAGTGGGCGAACCCAATGTGCCTCTTGCCACCAAGGGCCGGCATTGAGTCAGGGAATTTTTGCCAATATCGGAATCGGTATGAATCAGCCCAATCCAGATTTGGGCCGTTTTGTGGTCACAGGCATGCCCTGGGACAAAGGCAGTTTCAAAATACCGACTCTGCTGAATATTTCACGCACAGCACCTTATATGCACGATGGCAGTCTGCCCACCCTTCTGGCCGTGATTGAGCACTACGACCAAGGGGGCATTGCCAATCCCGAACTCGACCCGCGCGTTCGCCGACTCAACTTGAACCCCAGCGAAAAAAATGAATTGCTGGCCTTTTTAAACAGCCTATCGGCTCCAGACAATCTCAGATCTTTGGGCAAATTGCCCGGTATCCATTTGCCTACCGCTGAGGTAGAGCGCCTGATGTCAAACCAACCTTAAAAAAACAGTACTTTCAAAGCCAGCCCCAAAAGCACAATTCCTCCGAATTTTTCGGCCTGTGGGCCCCATTTTTCGCCCAACTTCTTTCCAGCAAAACCCCCAATCAAAGCCAGACCTGTCGAGGTAAAACCGACCATGGTCGTGGCCAAAACCACTGAAATTTTAAGCGAGGGCAAGCTGATTCCCGCTGCCAATGCGTCAATACTGGTGGCGATCGAAAGCAGCAAATAATCTTGCCAACGCTGTAATTCGGGCTCTTGATTGGGCTCTTGCAGGGATTCATTTTCACTGCTCTCTTTGAGCATTTTGAGACCTATTCCCGCCAAAAGCAAAGCTGCCAACCAATCGGTATACGGCCCCAAAAGACGCACCAAGAGACTGCCTCCGGCCCAGCCCAGCAACAACATACCTCCCTGAAAGAGCCCAAAAAGCAGTGCCAAGCGCAACAAATGGCGGTGGCCGTTTTGGCCTGAATTCGGACGCAGGCCTTGAGACAGAGCTATGGCAAAACAATCCATGGCCAAACTCAGGCCCAATAAAAGGGAGGCGATCATCGGTTCATATTAATGCAAGGCCCAGATCGCCTGATAACCGGCTGTTTTGGCTTTGTTTTCCAAATCATCCAGGGCTTTTTGCAGACCTGCAATCAGCTCTTTTTCTTGAACCACCCGCGCAACAGCATTGGGATTGCTCAGTTCTGCTTTGGAGAAAGGTACACCCGTGCCCTGTACAGAACCCTGGGCATAGAGGGTCGGGCCGACAATATAGCCGTTGGGAGGACCTTCGATGCGGAAGTTTAAAACGGGAATTAAGATAATTTTGTCGTTTTGATCTGTGGCCACTTGCACATTGAGGCCCAAAGAGACCAGACCATCAGTGCCGGTTTCGCGCATCAAACGCGAAGAGGGCCGATCCCAGGCAAAAGTGCTGGAGGTGCTTTCAACAAGTTTGCCAAAGGAGCGGGCAATTAGGTATTTGCTACCTTTGTGGCTGCGACGGATAAAGCGAAAGCTATTGGTGTCTTCGGGCTCTTCCAATTCCTGATAGGCTTTGCTGGGTACGACTTTTTCAGTTGCCAAAGTCTGAATATTGTATTTTTTCAGCAAAGCCCCCAAATCGGTAGCCAGGGTCTGTAAGAGGGTATCCCAATGGCTATCGGGCAATTGGGGGAATTCTTTGGTAATTGTGGTGGTTGTAATCACCCTGTAATTGCCCGAACTGGATTCTGAAGTGGTGGTTTTTTGTTCGTATAAACTGCCTTCAACACTTAACGAAGCCAAGGCAAAATTTTTGCCAGCACTCAAAGGCGGAGAATAAAATGCATTGCTCTTAAATGCTGAATACTTCATCTTTTGGCCGTTTGCGAGAGGCATGTCACCGCTGATTTCAATTTTGGAGATATCACGGGCTTGGCCACTGACACTCACAGGCAGACTGTCCCAACTCAGACCCAGATTGATAAACGCTGCTGCATTTTTTTGTTTGAGCGTTTCCATGCCTTTGGGTTCAAAATGTTCGACGCGCAGATAATTGGCTCCGGTATCAATGCCTACAAAATTTTCAGCACTGGCTGAAACAGAGAGATTGCGAAAGGCCGCAGCGGGGATCACCAATTTGGTTTTGGCACTAAAGACGCCGATATCCACAAAAGCGCGGTTGGTCATAACCGTCGAAAGCAAAGACACGCGCACCTGACCGACTTTGCCTTTGGGCAGATCCAATTCCAGGTTCAGGTCTTGATCGAGATTGATCTCCGCTCCCGCTTTTTTGCCATTGATGCTTTTAATCCCAACCTTGGTGGTGGGCGCAACAACAAAGCTCATGGTTTGGCCCGTGCTGGTTGTGATGACCACTTCCTTGGGACTGATATCACCCGCATCCAGCACGGCAACATAAGAACCACTGGTGATATATTTGAGTGGTTGCAAAGCCGCATTGGATCCCACAGGACGCCAGCCGACGCTGCCATCTATTTCAAAAAATCCAATCCCCCTGTGTTTGAGAAACATCACCATCAGCGCGTTCTGGCCGGGTTTCCAGAGCTCTCCCAGGATCTCGGCACCCACTTCTTTGGTCTCAAGCGGATAGAGATTGGTGACATAATTGGCTTGCACCGAAGCCAAGGCCAAAGAAGCCGTTTTTTCGGTCATCAAGCCCGAAGCTGCTCCACTGATGCCTTTCATCATTTCGGCACAACCACTGAGACTGAGTGTGGCACAGCCCAAAACCAGAATGGCTGCTGTTTTTAAAAGGGACTTTTTCATACTCATTCCAAAACTCCTGCTATCGCGTATTTTCAGCGTCTGAGGTTAGAAACGTTAAATAACAGTTTTTTATCACTGAAACTCAATTTTAACCGGAGTCCGCAGAATCAGTCTAGCAGACCATTTTTGCTCAGCCAATCGGCATTAAAGGCTTTTGAGATATAGCCGCGTCCGTTATCTGGCAAAATGATCACCATCACGTCTTTTTCAGTTAAATTATTTTGTTCGGCATAGCGCAGGGCTCCGACAACGGCAGAACCACAAGAAATCCCCACAAAAAGTCCTTCTTCTTGGGCCAAACGACGGGTCATATCATAAGATTCGCGGTCATAGACGGTGACAAATTCATCGATGCGGTCAAGGTGGCAGGTGCCAGGATAAAAATCTTCGCCAATGCCTTCAATCAAATAGGTATGAATATTGTCGGGCTCTGAATAGATCGAGCCTTGGGGATCGACCCCGATGATTTTGACTTCGGGGTTTTGTTCTTTGAGGTATTTGCCCACACCACTGATGGTGCCGCCAGTGCCCACGCCTGCGACAAAATGGGTGATTTGCCCTTCGGTCTGTTTCCAGATTTCGGGGCCGGTGGTCTCATAATGGGCCAGGGGATTGTTTTGGTTCTGGTATTGATTGGGTTGGTATCCACCGGGAATTTCGCTGGCCAAACGGGTGGCGACGCTGTAATAGCTGCGGGGATCTTCGGGTTCGACCGCTGTGGGGCAAAGTACCACTTCGGCACCCACGGCCTTGAGGGTATTGACCTTGTCGATACTGACTTTGTCTGGGCAGGTAAAAATACATTTATAGCC
>CAZRFI010000095.1:0-5652 GCA_964598905.1 uncultured Candidatus Sericytochromatia bacterium
CGCAGGTCGATAATGCCTTCAAAGAAAGGGGGAATATCTGGCATCTTGCGCGGCAGGCTGAGGCGATGACAGCGCTGAATTTCTTGCACATGGCTGACGGGGATCGAATACTCTTCGGAGCCAAGTCGAAAAATGACAATATACAATTCCTGAGCAGTGGGCCCGGGCATGGTGGGATCTCCTTGGCTGACGTTTTAAAAAAGGGGTCTGTTTTCAGTTTAATCGTGCCGGGGCAGCAGGGCAAGCCCAAGCCTTTTCTGAATTGACATTCACTGATGACGCAGTGTATAAATTTAGAGGACCTTTTAGAATGACGTGATCATGACGATCATTTGCGCATTTCTTAATTTTTTACATGCTGAATATTCAACAAAGCCTGCTCCCGAACAGGCGCTGAAACACACAAACGAGTGAAATAAACCAATGGAACATTCTCACAGTATTTTCTTTGGGCCACTTGAAATGGCCCTGTATACAGTGGTCATGCTGGGTTTGATCGGTCTTTCTGCCTATGGCGCTTCGATCAAATACCAATTGGTCCAAATTGGCCAAGCCGAAAACCGCCACCCTGAGCCCGATGATTTGCCCAAACGCCTGTGGGGCACTGTTTACGATGTCTTCTACTGGGCCCTTCGCGGTATGCGCCCAATTGTGGGCCTGATGCATACCTTTGTCTTTGTGGGCTTTTTTGCCTTTTTGCTGGCAACCACCCACCATGTCTTGCGTCTTTACACCAATGACGTCGAATTTTCTTTGCTCAAATTGATCAGCCCGGTGCTCGATCAGGGATATGCCTTTGTGGCGGATGGCTTTGCCATTTTGGTGCTGCTGGGAATTGTCTCTCTGGGCTACCGTCGCTATGTCATGAAGCCCAAAGCCCTCTATCCACCGCCTGAAAACCAAAATATTTTGGTCAATCAAGAGTCCCGCGACAACCCCTGGCTGGAATCCCTGATCACGATCTGCTTTATTACCCTGCTGATGCTCTCTTATTTGAGCACCGAAGGTCTGGCGATGGTCTGGGTGCAAAAAGCCAATTCCAGCTTTAACTTTGAGCTGTTTCGGCCTTTTAGCTCTGCCACTGGTTGGGTGCTCTTTCAATTGCATTTGCCCGAAATGGCCCAGGTCGTGCTCTATCACCTCTCCTGGTGGGTGCATATCCTGTGTGTCTTGGGTTTTGCCTGTTATATCCCCTTCTCCAAACATTTGCATTTGGTGGCTGGCCCGATCAACCTCTATTTCAAACGCCAGAAATCCTATGGCAAGGTCGACAAGAAAAAAGACCTGATGGCCATGCTCGAAAATGAAGATGCCGATGATGACGATATGAGCATGGGTGGCATCCAATACCTGCACGATCTGTCTTGGAAAAACGTGCTCGATACCTTTGCCTGTATTGAATGTGGTCGCTGCGACGATGTCTGCCCGGCCAATGCCACAGGCAAAGAGCTGTCTCCCAAGTGGATGATCGTGAACATGAAGCACCTGATCAGCGATGAAAAAGACAAATTGCTCAAGGGTGAGAAGTCGCAAACCCCGCTGGTGGGTCATGTCATGACAGAAGACGCACTTTGGTCGTGTACCACCTGCGGCGGCTGTATGGAAGTGTGCCCGATGGGCATTGAACATATCGTCGATATTGTGGGCATGCGCCAGCACCAATTGATGGAGGCCGAAGAATTTCCCTCGGAATTCACGACGCTCTTCAACAATTTGGAGCGCCAGGGCAATCCTTGGGGCCAGGCCCAATCCACCCGTGCCGACTGGGCCAAAGGCCTGGAAGTCAAGACCCTCTCGCAAATTGAAGACATCAACGAAATTGATGTGCTCTATTGGGTCGGCTGTGCCGGTTCGTATGATGACAATGCCAAAAAAGTCGCCACTGCTTTCTCCAAGCTGATGCAGGCCGCAGGTATGCGCTTTGCCATTCTGGGCAAAGAGGAAAAATGCTGTGGCGATCCCGCTCGCCGCTGTGGCAATGAGTTCTTGGCTCAGTCCATGGCCGCTGAGAACGTCGAAGTCATGAACGAATACGGCGTCAAACACGTGGTGACGTCCTGTCCCCATTGCTTCCACACGATCAAAAACGAGTTTCCCGATTTTGGTGGCCATTACGAAGTCAAACACCACACCGAGCTGTTGCAGGAGTTGATTCTCAGTGGCAAGTTGCGGGTCAATACCGAAACGGCCCAACACCTGACCACTTTCCACGACCCCTGTTATCTCGGGCGCCACAACGATGTCTATGACCAGCCCCGTGAGCTGATTAAGGCTGTTGGTTTGCCCCAGGTCGAAATGAAGCAAAACCGCAAGACCAGCTTCTGCTGCGGCGCTGGCGGAGGCCAGATGTGGAAAGAAGAAAACACGGGCACCCGTGTCAATATTGCCCGTACCCAACAGGCCCTGGAGACCGGTGCTGAATTGGTGGCCGTGGGCTGTCCTTTCTGCAAGACCATGATTCAGGACGGGGTCAACGACCACAGCAAAGGCGATACCGTCAAGGTGCGCGATATTGCTGAAATCCTCGCGGACGCTGTCCAGGTCGAAGCCCCGGTAGGCCCTCAGGTTTAAAGCGCTTTAAAGCAAAGAACCCGTCCCTCTGTTTTCATTTTCAAGCCCCTGCATTCACATGCAGGGGCTTGGTTTTTGCTGGCTGAGGGGGTTAGTCGATGGGCTTTATCCGTGCCAAAAACAAGTCCAGTTCGTCAACTTGGACGCCAGCCTTGGCCAGCTCTTTCAGATAGATTCGGGCTTTGAGCAGGCGCTCTTCCAAATAGCGATTGAGGTATAGACGGCACTGGCATTTGTCCAACAGGTAGCGGATCACTGTGTGAGCGGCTTGATCTTGATCGGCTTGTTCGAGGGCTGTGAGCAGGGTTTCGCGATCTGAACCTGACAATTGCTCCAGGCCAATTAAGACAGGCAGGGTTTGGCAACGATTGCTGAGATCGCTGCTGGGTAAATACTCCCAAATATTCAGATAATCCCCCCGCATTTGCGACATAATTCCAATTTCTTCGCCTAATTTCGCAAAGCAGTTTTCGACTTCGGCAGAAGCGCCAGCCAGATGGGCCGCTGTCTGAAAATACAGTTTGACCGAGGTGCCTGTTTTGAGCTTCATGGTCAGAATGGCCTCATCGGGGCTTTTAAATACCCCTTGCGGGGAAATGAGATCGCGGTGTTGACCTGCGGTGAGAGACCAGCCTGCTTGGCAGAACATCAGACGCAGGTGGGCAATTACCTCTTGAGACACGCCCTGCTTGCTCAAACGCTCCAGCGCCAGCAAAGCTAAAAACAAGAGGCCCGTGCCTGTATTGATTGCCACGGGTTCTGAGTCAGGGGGCCAATCGGTTTCGGATAATTCGTGATCCTCGACATCATCTGTCAGATCGAGGAAGGCGTAAAAAAGTGTATGTGCCGCTCCGAGCGTGGCCAATGCGTAAGTTTGGCTCTCTGGATGTAAAGCTTGCCAAGCCAACCAGGGGCCAATCAGGGCCGGAAAGACCTTGTCTGAAAAAAAATCGCGCCGCAGTTTATCCAAGGCCGCATTTAATTGGCGGCTTTGAGCTGAATCCGTCTGCCACTGGCGCAAGACCTGTTCCACCTCCAGAAAGACCTGGCGGAAAAGCAGGTAAAAACGTTCGTTGCTCATGCCTGTATTATAGCTTTTTGCGCTTGGGCTTCTCAGTCATGGAATGATGCAACCCGATTTTTGGCCTCATTTTATCTGATTAAGCTGGTGTACAGACCGCCCGTTGTGTAGTAATATGTCATCCGTGAGCTTGGCTGTCTTGTACTGCCTCTCTTGTACTGCCTCTCTTGCAGCCCCTGATTATATCGGTCTTAATTTTATCTAATTTTATTTGACCGGTTTTCATTAAAGGTGCTGCTCTGAAAAGTAAAAACTGCTTGAAATCATAAAAGCGCGACTAATAAAAATGCATACCGTCATTAGAAAAACGAGGAGATAACTGAATGGCATACATTATTACGTTCCCCTGTGTAGATACCAAAGACGCCGCTTGTGTGGAAGTCTGTCCGGTGGATTGTATTCACTCGGATGATAATGCCAACCAATACTATATCAATCCCGATGAGTGCATCGATTGTGGAGCCTGTGGTCCTGTCTGCCCGGTAGAAGCCATTTTCCCTGAAGAAGATGTGCCCGAAGATCAGCAAGACTATATCCAAATCAACGCTGATTATTTTAGTAAATAAAATTTCGTCTTGAGAATAAGCCCCTGTTGGTCTTGCAAATGCAGACTGGCAGGGGTTTTTAACGTTTGTGTGGGATTGTTGATAATGGCTGCTCAAAACAGATTTGAAAGCCGGTGTGAGCTGGCTCACACCGAATCTGCTTAGGCTGGGTACAATGGTTTTATACCGACAGTAGAGGATGCATAGCCATGACTACATTTGAACAGGTGATTCGTGAATTTCATCAACGGCGGATTGAAAAAGAAATTTATGCCGATCAGATCAAGGAGGATCGCCTGCGCCATCTGCAAGAACTGGCTCAGATCGCCGATTGTGAACTCAAACAACGGCGCCGCCGCAGCAAAAAAGCCGTTTGAGGCTTTTTTAAAATTGCATGACCACAATGCCTGACTCCCTGCCTCTTTTGGCCCGTATGACGGTTGAAAGCTATGTTGCAAGGGGCATTTTGCCTGATTTGCCACCCGATCTATTGCCTGCTTTTCGGGCTCAGCAGGCGGGGGTCTTTGTCACTTTGTATCACACTCCGGGTCCTCAGCGTGGGTTGCGGGGCTGTATTGGCACGATCGCCCCAACTCAGCCCAATATTCTTGAGGAAACCCGGCAAAATGCCGTTTCTGCGGCTGTGCGAGATCCCCGATTTCGGCCGGTGTCTGAACCTGAATTGCCAGGATTGGTTTACGAAGTCAGTGTTTTGCATGAGCCGGAACCGATCTCAGGCTTAGAGCAGCTCAATGTCGATCTCTATGGCGTGATTGTGACCCATGCTGGGCGACGGGGATTGCTTTTGCCAGGAATTGAAAGCATTCGCACTGTTCAAGAGCAGGTGAGCCATGCCATGTACAAAGCTGGAATTCGGCCCGGAGAGCCCATTTCGCTCTTCCGTTTTCAGGTCGATAAATACGCTGAATAGATCTCTCCTGGCTGATCTGAAAGTTTGGCTGTTTTTCTCTCAAACCCCTGCTTAAGCCTTAAAAATCTTTATGATATAATGATCCTCTGAAGATTTAAACTCAGGCATATTTTCCGTTCCCGTAGCACGTGAAGACACTGAGTGTTGCACCGTGTGTTGATGCGGATAGCGCTTTCGATCCGTTTGGGATTGTGGGCATCTGTAGACAGCTTCACATCTTTTGGGCCAATTATATGCTTGAATTTAACAAAAAAGGTGGTTGGATGAATGGGTCTCCTCAAAGCAGCAGATGTTGAATATCTCACCCTCGAAGAGGACGAGGAGTATCTTCTTGAAGAGGGAGAAGATGGCGCTTATAGCGAAAGTGAGTCCTATTATCGCGCTGGTCGTCAGGTAGACTTTGCCGCTCCGATTATTATTGGTGGCGAAGGTATCGACTTTGATTTTGATTCTCTCGACCTCCTGACCGACAATATGGCTGGCGTTGTCTTCTTTACCAACGCAGACACAGAAGTGACTTTGGG
>CAZRFI010000095.1:5752-7961 GCA_964598905.1 uncultured Candidatus Sericytochromatia bacterium
TTTAAAGAGCAATCCAAGGAGCAACTCTCGTTTGTCTCTGCCGAAGAAAAACAACGTCTCGTCAGCGAAGCATTAGACAGTCTGCGCAATTCTCCCCAGGCCGCCGAACTTGATTTTGAAAAGATTTTCCAAGACATTGCCGACTATATCGAAAACCTGGCCTGGCACCACACCGAAAAACTCCAGCAAGACCTTGAAGATGAACGGGCCCAGATGTTGGCCAACGTCGAAGAGTACGTTGAAAATTCGATTCACGAGCAGCGCGAAAGCATGATGCTCGAAGCCGAAGAGTATATTTCTTCGACGGTTCAGGAATACAAAAAATCGCTCAACGAAGACAACGAGTTTATCAAAGCGGCCAACCAGATCATTTCGCAGCGCGAATCGATTCTGAACGAGGCCTACGACAAATCCCTGATGATGATTCAGGAGGCCGAAGCCGAACATGCCCGCATCGTTCAAGATGCCTACGGCCAACAGGAACAGGCCCAGCAAATGTTGCAGGAAGCCGAAGCCCAGGTCGAACTCATGGCCCAAGAGGCCCAGGCCGAAGCCGAGCGGATTATTTCCGAAGCCAATATGGAGTCGGCGCGGATTATCGAAGCCGCCGAGCAGTCACACCAAGAAATCGTCGAAGCAGCCACCCAGGATGGTTTCAATGTGGGCTATCAAGAGGGTCGCGAAGAGGCGATCAAAGAAAACGCCCAATTGCTCATGGAAACCACCAATGCCCTCAACAAGCTACATGCCGCCTTCCCTGTGGCCGTCAAACAAAACGAAGACAAGCTGATCAAGCTGGCCCTCGAAATTTCCCGCGAAGTGATTCAAGACGAATTGGCGATGAAGCCCGAAATCGTGCTCAAGAGTGTCGAGCGTGCGATTGGCAAGGTCAGCGACCTCGAAAAAGTCATCATCAAGGTCAACCCCCTCGACCTCGATTTGGTCTTGCCCAAACAGGAGTTCTTCCGCAAATTGCTGCCGGATGTTCAGGACTTTATTATCACCGGTCACTACTCAATTGAGCGCGGTGGCTGTCATATTGAGACCAATTCAGGCACGATTGATGCCCAGGTCAACACCCAATTGGCGGTTGTTGAAGAGGTCTTCCAGCAGATCCGCAGTGAATACGACTTTGACGATGATGGTGAAATGGAGGAGGATGGAATCTAAACATGGGCAATTTAGCTCTGGATACAGGTCTTGACTCTTCTTATGAGCATTATTTTGACTATCAGAACTACGCTGTAGCGCTCTCCAACACCAATTTGGTGCGGGCCCGTGGCTCTGTGGTTCAGGTTGTGGGTCTGGTGCTCGAAGCCCTTTTGCAAGGGGTGGAAATCGGTGAACTCTGTTATATCCGCTCTGCGGATCGCAAGCGGACCTATCCTTGCGAAGTGGTGGGTTTCCGTTCCCGCCGTGTTTTGCTGATGCCTCTGGTGAACCTTGAAGGGATCGGCGCCGGTGCAGAAGTCATTGCAACGGGCAAACAGGTTTCGGTCAAATGTGGCCCTGGTCTGCTTGGCCGGGTCGTCGATGGCTTGGGCAACCCGATTGATGGGAAAGGGCCCGTTGTGGCTGAAAAATACTATCCCCTGCGGGCAGGCGCTCCCAATCCGATGAAGCGCAAACGCATCGATACGGTGCTGCCGACGGGCGTGCGCGTAATTGACGGCATGTTGACCATTGGCACAGGCCAGCGCGTGGGGCTTTTCGCCGGTTCCGGGGTCGGTAAATCGACGCTCTTGGGCATGATTGCCCGCAACGCGAAGTGCGATATCGCCGTGGTCTGTAACGTCGGGGAGCGCGGCCGCGAAGTCTTGGAATTTATCGAAGACAGCTTAGGGGAAGAGGGTTTGGCCCGTTCCGTGGTTGTCTCCGCTACCTCAGATACCTCTTCTTTGGAACGTGTGAAATGCGCTTATACCGCCACCGCAATCTGTGAATACTTCCGCGATCAGGGCAAAAATGTCTTCCTGATGATGGACTCGGTCACCCGTTTTGCCATGGCCCAGCGCGAAATCGGTCTGGCGATTGGCGAGCCTCCTGCAACCAAAGGTTATACCCCTTCGGTATTTGCACTGCTGCCTGAATTGCTGGAACGTACAGGCATGGGTGAAACCGGTTCAATTACCGCCATTTATACCGTACTCGTAGAGGGCGGCGATATGGATGAGCCCGTTGCTGACGCGGTTCGTGGTATTTTGGATGG
>CAZRFI010000095.1:8061-15406 GCA_964598905.1 uncultured Candidatus Sericytochromatia bacterium
CCTGGCCGACCTTATCTCTTTCAAGGCAGGCCACTTAACCCCGATGTCAGGTGGTCATGGTTTAGGTACCGATTCGCTGCCTTTGGCAATGGGTGCCGTTGGGTTTTGTGTTGTGATGGTTGCGGCCTTTGCCAGTTCCGAAGCCTCTATTTTAGCTGCCAATAAAATCCGCATTCAGCAATTGGCTGAAAAAGGTGATAAGCGCGCCAAAGCCTTCTGTGAATTGCGTGAAAACGAAGACAAAATGTTTGCCACAATTTTGGCTGTGGAAAACATGTTTATTATTTTTGGCTCCTCGTTTGGGGTTTCTTCGGCTGAAAATATTCTCGGCCCCAATGCCGTTATTCCGCTCGGTGTGGCCACAATTGGGGCCCTGGCCCTGGTGCCCTTTTTATTGGAGTTTGTGATCGTGCTCTTTGGTGAGATTACACCCAAGACCTATGCCGCCCGGCATGCGACCCGCATGGCTCTTTTGGTTTCACGGCCCCTAAATTTGGTTGTGAATTTGCTCTATCCTTTGATTAAATACACCTTTGTGATTCCCTCGCGCCTATTGATACGTGGACTGGATCGGATTTTTGGCAGCAAAGAGTATTCGCCTTCGATTACCGAAGAAGAATTGCGGATGATTATTGATCGTTCCAGCCAAGAAGGCGTGCTCGATAGCGAAGAGCGCGACCTGATTCACAATGTGTTTGAATTTGGGGATACCGTCGCCTCCGAGGTCATGACCAACCGCACCCGGATTGTGGCTTTTGAAGGCGAATCCAAAGTCTGGGATGCCCTGCCCAAAATGATCGAAGAGGGCTATTCCCAATACCCGGTCTACGGCGATTCGATTGATGATATCCGTGGCATGATCTACCTCAAAGATCTGTTTCGGGCCCAGGTCAATGGTCAGTACCGTGAAGGGGATACCCTCGAAAAATACATGCGGCCCACGGTCTTTGTGCCCGAAACCAAAAATGTGGTGCAATTGCTGGAAATGATGCAAAAAAACCGCACCCGTGCGATCATTGTGGCCGATGAATTTGGCGGTACCGAAGGTCTGGTCACACTGGATGACTTGGTGACGGAAATTGTTGGCGAGTTTGACGACGATCAGGTGCCCGTCGAAGACTTTATTCAACCTCTGGGCAATCACAGTTTTCAAATTCAGGGAGCGACTCCTTTGTCTGAGGTCAATGAAACCCTCGATTTGGATTTGCCCGAAGGCCAGTACCAGACGATTGCAGGCTTTGTTTTGGCCCAATTGGGGCATATTCCCGATCAGGGGGCTTCGGTCAAGTACCAAGAAATTGAAATCGAAGTCACCCAGGTGATGGGGCCCAAAATTCTCTGTCTGGAATTGCGCAAACTCAATGGTTCTTTAGAAACGCTCGAAGGGTCTGGCCTGCCTGAACCGGCCTGACCCCGCTTAATTGAAGCTGGGTGATTTCTAAAGATCTTCCCATTCCTGGCTGAGATCTTCGTAATAACGCTCCAAGAGCACAGGCACAGAGATCAGGGCTTCCATCAGCGCCTGGCGTCCCTTTCCCATCACTGCCTGTTCGTGTTTCTCAAAGGCCTTGAGGCCGCCACTGAGTTTGAGCTTGAGGCTTTGAATAAAACGCAGACTGGCCCGCTGTAAATGGGCCAGTTCCTGAGACAGCGGTAATTGGGATTCAGCCAGATTTTCTGCCGAGTCGAGATACTGGCTGAGCTGGGCAATTTTTTTGCGTGCCCGCTGGGCTGGCGGGCTCTCTGTGACTGTGTGTAATTCTGCCTGTAAATGGGTCACTTGGGCCTGAGCATCGCAGAGGCCAATCGTGATACACCAGAGAAAATGCAGTTTTGGCCCGGTCAATTGGGGCAAATAATTGTCGAGAAAGAGCTGTTGCACCTCTAAGAGCAAACTGGCTTTAATAAAATTGAGGTATTGACTGCCATCGTGAGCTGTTAGAGCTGTTTGTTTGAGACTGAGATTATTGCGCAGGGCATTTTCAGTTTCGACAACCGCGTAAATATAGCGCATCCAATGGCGATAGGCATCGTGCAGACTGAGATAGACCATACCTGTGGCCGCGACTGCAGCGGTTTCTAAGCGCCGGTGGGTATGTGGGATCACCGCGACTCCCCATTTGTCGCCAAAATCCAAGCGGCGAATTTTGCCAATTTTGTAGAGATCCAACATGGCATGCACCTCGGAGTTGAGGTGATGTTCGACCTGTTCATAACTGGATGTGGCATCCAAACCTGCATTGGTGCGAATCAAACGCTCTCCGCCGGGGTGCAAATACATAAATTCAGAGAGATCGTAGACCTGCCCCTGGATCACCATCCAATAACCATTCTGGGGGGTATTGTGTAAGAGCACCTCTGAATTGTCATAGACCTGATAATCTTTGACCCCAGGGCTGTTAGCCGGGGCAAAGGTCGTGAAAATATCCATCATCAGCCGCCCGTCGGCGACCCATTTGCGGAAATAGTCAAGCACGGCTTCACTTTCGGGGCTGGGACTTCCGGGCAAATATCTGGCAAGAATGGCTTTGAGGCTTGCGATCACCGAATGAGCGAAATGGGTTTGGCCGCAGATATAAAAATAGCCGCCTTTGCCCCCTTCTGATTCTGGGCGCAGCAATTGCCAGAGCGCAGCGGCGTTTTCTGGGGTCTGCATCAGGGCCTGAATCCGCATTTTTTCGCCCGCTTCAAAGGCAAATTGCTGGGCGGCTGGGTTCCAGGCCAAACCCAGCTCACTGCGCGAAAAAGCCACCCGCACTTGCAATTGGCCTTTGCTCACCGCACTTTCAAGCTCGGTTTGATAATAGAGGTGTTCAGGGCCCTGAACACCTAAAAACAGCCAGTCGGGCTGGTTCAGTTGACTATTTTGGCGGCTTTGCCAAAAGCCGCGAAAAGGGGAAATACCTGTGCCGCCGGCAAACATCACCAGCGGCCGCTCTGGATCTGTGGGCAGCCGAAAGCGCGAAGGCCGCACGACTTGAACCGGAATGGGTTCGGTGGGCGTGCTGCTCAAAAACTGAGAGGCTGTGCCGTATTGCTGCACGGGATCAGAGGTTTGGCTTTGGTAATTCAATTGGCCAATTGTCAGATGCACATCCTCGGCGGGGGTCTGTAGGTCCCCTGCTGACGAGATCGAGTAGACCCGAAAGCGCTCGGGCGGTATCAGCTTGGCCAAACTTTCGGGCTGCCAGGCCTTGGCTTTGCAGAGGCGGCGCAGGTCAAAATTTTCGCCCTTGAGCAATTCAAAGATTTGCCAGAGTTCGTATTGGTCTTCGCTGCGACGCTCTAAGATCTCGTGCAATTGGGGTGAGCGGCTGAGTTGGTACAGGGCTTTGCCCACGGGGCGCAATAGCGGCCGCAATTTGGCTCTGGCTAAAAAGGCTTTGAGCGAGACACTTTCTGGCTGTTCGGCACGTGCGGCCTCTGGCTGGATTTCGCTCCAGGCCGTGCGCCAGACCCCATTGAGTTCAATCATCTCTTGGCCGCTGGCATTGAGGGCTTGCAGGGTTTTTGCCACCAAGGTCTCACTGTTGAGGGGAAAAACCCCCAGACGGTCGCCGGTTTGGTAACTCAGGCCTTGGTCTTTCAGATCCAATTGCACATGTTTCACGGGGCTTTCGGGCTGGGGCGTGGCAGCTGTTGCTTTGTGATGGGCAAAGGGGCAACGCCCCACGGGGGGAGCGTTCTTGCGCTCCAGACGGGAGGCATTGATCGACTGATCCAGGGCCTCCCAGGAGCGCTGTTCGACTTCACCAGTAAAGCCCCCATTGGTTTGGGTGCGGCCCGCTTTAAAGCCCACTTCCATAAATCCGTAGACTTTTAGGCGGTGCAAACCGAGCCAGCCCCGTTCGCCCGCGTAGGCCTCAAAGGTTTGGCGGTAGAGGTTTTGCTGGCTCAAACTGCCATATTCTTGTACAAATTGAGGCAATTGCAGGGCTTCCACCGCCTGCAAAAAGGCCAAAAGATGGGGTGGCATCCAGTTGCGCAAATGTAAGAGTTCCTGCCCGATTTGGCTCTGGTAGTCTTTGCGCTGAAAGAGCAAATCCAAGCAGTGAAAGACCGGCGAACCGCCCCCACTCAGACCCAATTCGCCAGGCCGAATCGGAAAGGCAAACGGGGCCACGGTTTTGGCCCAGACCAACTGATCGACATGGTGCGCGCTGTAGGGGTTGGGATCGATTTTGAGCAGGGAGTCATAGGTCATGGTTTGCAAGCAGGCCTGCAATTCATACAGGGCACTATCCAGACCGGCTGTGTTTTTTTCTTTTCGGCATTTTTCCAGTGATAATAGCGCAGGTAAACTGCGGCTGGCGACGTCATGCATTTCAGCCATGGTCATATAAAAAATCCGCTCTTCGGGACTGCCATAGACCGGAATCATGAGCTGGAGATTTTCGACTTTGCGGGGCTGGCTGGGATCTTTTAAGCGCCAATTATAGAGAATTAAATCGCTGTAGGTCATGCCTGCGCTCGGGCGGCCGAGTCGTTGGCAAACCGCTTCCCAGGCCTGGTTCAGGTGAGCGGGCAAGTGGCTGCCCGTTTGGGCTTTGAGGCGCAAGCGGGTCTCTTGTTCGCGTATACAGGTATGGGCCAAAATACCCAATAAAGAGGCGGCTCGGCAGAGGTATTCGGGTGGCAATTCAGCTTCGCTGCTGCCAAAGGGGGGCAAATCCTGCACGCTGGCTGTTACGGCCCCTTGTTCGACCACACTGGGTAGTGTGCTAGCCAGTTGATCCCAAGCCAAGTGGCTTGGGGGCAATTGTGCCAGCGGGGGTTGCAGGGGCAAAAATCCCGCTTGCAACGAGAGAAAGCCTTCTTGGGCGTGGCCGGGGGTGCTTTGGAGCCGATCACCTTGGGCGATGCTTGCAGCCAGACTCATGATTTGCCACTGTTTTTAGACAAAATCGCCCAGGCGATATCTGCCCGTGAGACCGTACCCAAAAATTTGCCATCAGCTACCACGGGCAAGCGGCGAATCATTTTTTCGATCATGATGGTGGCCACCTTGAGCAATTCGTCTTCGGGAGAAACCGTAATCGGATGGGCAATGATCAAACGGGTGATCGGCTGTTGGGCTAAGTCTCTGCCATTTTCAAGAAAAAAGCGAAAGGCGTCTTGGAGAGAGCCCCCAGCCTGCACAACTTCGTCGTAATCGGGCATAAGCAGGCGCAGCAGATCACCTTCGGAAACCACGCCAACAAAATCACCGGCTTGATTAACCACAATCAGGTCGCTGGCCTGGGTGAGAACGAGCAGTTCAGCAGCCACTTGCATTGAGGTCGAAACCCCAATCCGGGCTACTTTTTGATCCATAATCTCTTTGACTTGCATAATGATGGAAAAATAACCGATTTTTAAGGTCTTGTCAAATTTTACTGGAGATTTTGGGCTTTAATCCGCGCTCCAACGTGGTAAGCGTGTGCCCAAGCTGGTCAGCACTTCGTAGGGAATGGTCTGCAATTGCTCTGCCCAGTCTTGGGCGGTGATGCTTTGCTGGCCTTCGCTGCCAATCAGGGTGACCACCTCTCCCTCTTTCACTTCCTCGGCCAAATCTGTTAGATCAACCGTTGCTTGGTCCATTGAGACCCGGCCCACCAGCGGCAGTCGCCTGCCACGCAGCAGCACATCTTGGCGATTGGAGAGCAGCCGGTTTAATCCGTCTGCATAGCCAATTGCAACCACGCCGATTCGGCTTGGACGTGCCGTGATAAATGTTCTGCCATAGCCCAGGGCTGTCCCGGCAGGCACCTCTTTGAGTTGGGTGATCTGGGCTTTGAGCGCCAGGGCGGGTTTTAAATCCAGACCCGGCTTTAAAGCCCAGCCCTGGCCCCCATAGCCGTAGAGCGAAATGCCGGGACGGACCAGATTATAATGGGCTTGATGATACTGAAAGACCGCGTCGCTATTAGCGATATGGTACATCAGCGCCTCCGGCTCGCGCAGATGGCTGCGGGCATAGGCCACGACCTCGGCAAAGATCTGCAATTGCCTGGCTATATGGGGGCAGTCAGGGCGGTCTGAGGTCGCCAGATGGGAGCAGATGCCCCGCAGGTTAATCCGCTCTGTCTTTGCCAATTGATCCAGGGCCTGCCCCATGTCTTCGGGGCGAATTCCGACCCGGCCCATGCCTGTGTCGATCTTGAGATGGACCTCTGCTGTTTTTCCCGTGCCACTGGCCAGGCCTTCCAAAATGGGCAAATGGCTGAGGGTGTGGAACATAAAGGCAAAGCCCTCTTCCAGCGCCAGATGGTATTGGTCGGTTGTGAGGGCGCCGAGAATCAGGATATGTTCGGCCTCGGGCAGAATTTGGCGCAGATACAGGGCTTCTCCCAGGGTTGCCACGCCAAAACGAGTCACACCTGCTCGCCAGAGCAGAGGTGCGACCAGCGAGACATTGTGGCCATAGGCATTGGCTTTAACCACGCCCATGATCTGGGTTTGTGGATCCCGGCAGGCCCTTTTGAGCTGCTTTAAATTGTGCTCAAGGGCCGCCGGACTGATCTCGGTCCACTTGCTGTAATACTGGCGCGGGAGCGGTGTTACAATCATGGCAAGTGGCGAATCATCATGGTTAAAAGGCTTTAAAACTTGACCAAGGGCAAATTGAAGAACAGGGGTTGTTCTTGGGCCTTTAGGGTCAATTTTGAGCCATCGCGGGGATTGGTAATCACAATGTCGGGGCCCTCATTGGCTTTGGCATTGGCGCGGGCTATCAAAACCACACCAGTAACAATTGCGCCGATCACCAAAACACCGGCTCCAATGGTCCAATAAATCCAGGTATTGTCAGCGGATGTCACGCCCCCTTTGATTTGGGTGCGGGCCATTTCCAATTCGGCATCACTCACATAGAGACCGAGCTTTTGCGGAATCAGCAAGGAGAGGTAATTGGTGACGGGCAGAATTTCGTTTTCGGATTGAAAGGCATAACTTTCGCTGACCAGGACTTTGCCTGTTTCGACTTCCAACATGCGCACATTGATTTCAAAACGCGAGCCGCCTTTGACAATGCTGCCAGTCACGATCACACCTGCGCCCGCCATTTTGCCCAATTGGGCTGTTTTTGAACTGTCGGCAAAAGCGGTTTGACCAAAGCCAATTTCTTTGATTGCTTTGTCGATCTGGCTGCGTTCGACCAGATGCAATTCGGGGCGTTTGGCCAATTTGGTCACCAGAGATTCAGAGATCCCGCGTTTGAGATTGTCAAAACGGGCTTCGCCGGTATCATTGGCAAAATCCACAACGGCCACAGCTTTGGAGACCAGATGCTGATTCATGCCACCAGAGTTGGGGTCACCCCCCACTTGTGTAAACGCGTTTTGCACAATCTGGGTGTAATTGATCT
>CAZRFI010000096.1:0-15313 GCA_964598905.1 uncultured Candidatus Sericytochromatia bacterium
CACTATGTCACTTCGCTCTCACCCAAAGAGTTAAATGGCCTGTCTGATGAAATGAAAAAAGAATTGCTCCAACATTTGGTTGACACGGGCATTCAATTGCCCTTGATTCATATCGACCTCAACAGCATTGCCAATCTTGACGAAACCTTAAAAATGACCTTTTCAGATCATGTCGGAGCAGCCCGTTTGCTCTATCAGGCCCTGACCCCCAAAGCCCAGCAAAGCGCTGAAGTTCAAAAAATTGTCGCCAAAAGTGATGAATTGGTCAAAGAGCTTTCTCAATTGCAGGCTGCGATTGAAAAAGACAAACAATCCGCTACGTTGACACAGGCCAAAATTGATGCCTACCGGGTTCAGGCCCAGGCGCTCAAGCAGAAATTGGCTGGCAATCCCGAATTGCAGCAAAAAGCCCAGGCTCTGTTGGACACCCTCACAAGCCTGCAGAAAGACCTGCGTACAGCCGCCAGCAATCAGGTGGCTGTGGTTCAAGATTTTAGTCAAACCCGTGGTTCGATTCAGCGGGCCCAAGGGGCTGTCACAAAAGCCCAAAAAGCCTTAACGGAATTAAAGACGGCTTTACCCCAAGCCCAAGCGCGTTTGCAGGTCCAAGAGACAAAAATGCTGGCTCTCTATCAAGGACTTTTGCAGACCCGTCAAAAGTTTTCGGCGATGGAGCCGCGATATACCCAGCTTTTGCAAGAGATGGAGGCGGCCCTGCAAAATCCCCGCACGCAAAAGGGCAAATTGGGCCAGTTGGAAAGCCTCAATCAACAACTCAAACAGATTGAGTCCCAATTGGGCGCTCAAAACCAGGAGTCGCAGGCAATTATGACTGAGGTCAATGCCCTCAGTGAATCGCTGGAGCAAGGCAAACAGACCTATAACCGTGAGGCCGATGCTCTGAACCAGGATCGCAAATCCTTGCAGGACAACCAGGCCAAATTGAAAGGCAGTCTGTCGACCTACACCACTCAGGTGGCCAAGCTCGAAACAGGTTTGGCTCAGGCCAAAAAACAAATGCAGGAATTGAAAGCGGCTGGAGCCCCTGATTCGGTCAGCGCTGATTTACAAAAAGAAATCAGCCAACTCGAAAAAGAAATCTCCACCCACCGCAGTACTTTGCAGGGCATACAGAAAGACTATACCCAATATTTGCTGCCAGAAGCTGAAAAAATCGAAGTGGCAGCGGCCCAACAGGCGACTGAGCGCGAAGCGCTTGAACCTGCCCTGCAGGAAGCAGAAAACAGTGCCGAAGCCACTGGGGGTGTTTTTCAGGTCTTTGTGGATGCCTATGATTATCTCAAAGACAAAGTCAGCCAAGTGGTGGCTCAGACCAAGTCGTTTGTAGGTGATTGGAGCAATCGTCTGAGTCAGGGTGGCACGATTTCTACCGCAGATATTCAGGCTTTTCGTTCGGGTTTCACTTCCAAAATGCAGGATTTAGAAGCCCAACTGCAAGAAGCCCAGAAGCCCGGTGCACCGGAAGCCTTGCGGGTTGAGTTAGAAACTCAGATAGCCACATTGAAGTCTCTCAGTACGACGGTGGATCAGCTTGAGAAGAGCATCGAAAAAACCGATGCCCTGACCGAGACAGCCAACAAGACCTTGGGGCAGTTGGAAACCCAGAAAGCTGAGTTAGAAAGTGAATTAAAAGCAGCCAATGAAGTGATTGAGCTGTCTTCGCTTTCGATCTCTGCTTATGAGCGCAAAATTGCTGAAATTCAGACAAAAATAGAGGCTTTGCAGGGTGAATTGGGTCAGTATGACACTCAAATTGCAGAGGTCTTGGCAAATATCGATAAAAGCCGCAGTGACGCAAAAAAAATGCAGGAACTCTATGGCAAGGGCCAAATGGGTTCAACTGAATTGTCTCTGTTTTTAAAGGGCAATCAAACGCATCAAACGGATTTGCAGGCACGCTTAAACCAGCTCTACCAAGCGGTGAATCGGGTCAGCGGGCAAATTGAAAACCAAGCGGAAACCTTAACAACTCAAACGCGCAGTTTGGCAGAGGAAAAGCGCAAAACAGATCTGGCTGTGAAACAGGCTGAGACCGTGCGTAACAGTTTGCAAACGGTTCAGGCCCAAAACAAGGAAGTCATTGCTCAGGTTAAACAGGAATTGCAAAATTTGCCTGCTCAAGCGCAGGACTTCCCGCCCATCAGAGAAAAGCTGACTCAAATCGACACCTTTGTAAAAAAATTGGATTCAAGCAATCAAGCTGCAGAAAGTCTTATTCAACAGATCAATCAGACGGTACTTTCCACTTTGCCCTATAACCAAAAAGTCAAAGAGACCCATGCGGCACTGGAGGCACTCAGCTCCCGCACCCATGGCTTGCAGTCGAAAGAATTGGTGAATGTCTTGACCTCGCTGGATGCGGCCAATCGCAAAACCGTCGAAATCGAAGAAAAAGCCCGATTGGCCCAAGCCGAGGTGCGTGCTTTTGAAGCCCTTTTGAACAACCGTGAGCAGCCCCTCAAAATTGAAGAAGCTCGGGCTGAGGTTCGGCGTTTAATGCAGCAAGAGGACTTGCGAGGGCCGGAATCCGAGTTTTTGAAAAAAATAGACGATGAGTTTTTGGCCCAGAGTCAATCCCGTACGGAAAAAGAAGCGGCGTTGGCGATTCATGAGGGCGTACGTGCCACAAATGGTCAGACCTATGCGGCTGCCCAAGCGGCCAATGAGCTGACCCGCACCCAATTGGCTGAGTTACAGAACACGATTGGTGAGGCTGAAGCTGAATTGGATACGGGCAAAAAAGAAATGCTGGGGTTGCAGAAACAGCTTTTAGAAATGCGCAAATCGCTTGGCCTTGACTCGGCTGAGTATCGGGCTTGTTTGGAGCGTTATGAAGCTCTGATCAAAGATGGTAAGCCCTTGAGTCCGTCTCAGGCTGCTGAGTTGGATGCGCTGGAGCAGAAGCTTTCGCGTTTGGAATCTTACAATGCCAACTCCAATGGGCTTAAAGAGCGCCTGACTGGTTTGAATACCTTAAAGGCGCGTATCAATCAGCAGATCGAAACGCTCAAACAAAAAACGGAGCGTTTGACAGGCATGCGTGATCGTTTGCTTGCCAGTAATGCCGATTTGCGGCTCTCCCGCGATCAATTGGTGGCGAATAAGGTGCAATTGGAACAGGATCGGGCCAAGCTTGCGGCCCTTTTGGCTGAACTGGAAGCCAAACTCAAAGTGGGGCCGGTGAGTGCTGACTTGCTTGAAATGCGCAATAAGCTTCGTGCTGAACTGCAGAAAACCGATCAATTGCTTCAGAAATACAGCGCCGAATTGGCCAAAACGGATGCAGATCTCAGCAAGGGTGGCGTGTTAATTGCGCAAATCGATTTGACGCTCGAACAGGCCCGAACCATTCAAGAGAAATTGGCGATGTTGGTTTTCAAAATGGACGATCTAATCCGCCAAGGAGAAGAATTGCTGGCCGATTATCAGCAATTTGAAAAGGATATCCAGACCCTCAAGTCGGAATTGAGTGAAAGCAAAAAGGTCTTAGAAACCGAGCTTGCGCCCACACCGCGGACCAGTACGCCTACTTCTGTCGCCTCTGAGAGCGGCAAAGAAAGCAAAAATTCACCTTTTAATGTCATGCAAAAGTTCTTGGGGGATGGTCTGTCCGGTTTGATGCGGCAACGGCAGGACGTGGATTCTGAGCATGACCAGGCGTATCAGGCCAAACGTGAAAAAATGCTCAAAGCTTTGGAACAGCAGGTCTCTGAATCCCGTCAGCTGGATCATGCCTGGAAAGCCAAAATTCAGGATCAGGCCGAATTGGAAAAAATCACCGATCAAATGATCCAATCGGCGTATAATGGACAGACAAATGTGTCAGGAATAAATATTGTGGGATTAATTGGAAAACAGGCACTTGAAAGTGCTGAACAGGTATGAAGGCACGCCGCTGGCTCATTGCTGGCTTGGTTCTTGCTGGTTTGGGAACGATTGGCTTTGTCGTGGCTCCGCGTCTCTTGATGCGTGCAGCCACTGAAAAACCCGTTGCGCAGTCGACGTTTGTGACGCGTCCAGCTGCGGCCCCTGACTTGCGTTCACAAATGAGTCAGGCATTGCAAAACAGCCAAACCAATACAACCAGTCAAACCGCTGTTTCTCCGACTGAATCGGGGCAAACACAGCCTGTTCCCGCTGCAGGTGGTACGACCTCTGGCGGCTCAACCCAAGTCTCTAATCCCGAACAACCCGGCTCAGATGCCGTGATCGCGGCGACACAACCGCCCACCCAAGCGCAGACCAATTCAGATTCAAATGTGGTGAGTCAAAGCCAGGGGGCTGGGCAACCTCCTCCGGCCCAGCCGCCCCAATCGGCAGGGACCACCCAGCCAGGGCAATTTCAGCTCCAAATTCGCGAGAATGAAATTGCCAGTATGATCTACAATGGCCTTTATAACGGCACAGCACCCGAATACCGCCCCTCGATTCAGGGGGTTTCGGTACAACTTCAGGGGGGGAAAGGGCGTATTACAGTTGCTTTGGTGCCTAAATACTTGCCTGAACAGTTTGCCAAGAATTTGCCTGGTGTCAACAAAGACACACCCACGATTTATCTCGGGGGGGAAGTGGGGCTGAGCCTTTCCAATAATGACGTCTACCCAGAAATTTACTCCCTTTCGCTGGGCAGTTTGCGGATTCCTGCCCCTTTTATCAAAGCCATGGTTAAACAACAGGTGCAGCAACATGTGCGCCAAATGACCCGTTTGGATTCTGGTCAACAGGCCATTTTTGATAGCGTCGAGATTGACAATGGGGCCATTTCCATTCGTGGCCATGTTCAATAAACGTGCAATAAACGTGCAATAAACGCGCAATCAGCTGTGGCAATAGACCCCGATCCCAGCCTATAATCAGTTTAACTTCTCCAAAGGATACCCGTTTATGAAATCCCGCTTGGCTTTTTCTGTCTGTTTACTCCTGTCTCTGGGTTTGATTCCCAGTGTTGTCAGCATTTTGATGTCGAGTGCTGTCAGTGCCAAAGAGAGTAAAACCTGCCCGGCTTTGCTCAATCACAATTTTCGCACCTTGCAAGGCAAACCCGAAAATCTCTGCGCCTACCAAGGCAAAGTTTTACTCGTGGTCAACACCGCCAGTTTCTGTGGTTATACTTCCCAATACAAAGACCTTCAAGACCTTTACCAGAAATACAAGGCACAGGGGTTTGTTGTGATGGGCTTCCCCGCCAATGATTTTGGCAAACAGGAGCCCGGTTCAGACAAAGAAATTGCCAAATTCTGCAAAGAGACCTACAAAGTTTCCTTTCCGATGTTTAGCAAATCAGCTGTCAAAGGAGAGGCGCTGAATCCGTTGTTTGGACAGCTTCAGCAGAAGACCGGCGAAGCCCCACTTTGGAATTTTCACAAATACCTGATCGATCGCAAAGGCCAGCAGGTCTTGAGTTTTGGCAGCTCTACCTCGCCCCAGGATCCCAAATTAATCACTGCTCTAACGGGTATGTTGGCGCAAAAATAGGGTTTTGAAATAAATAGAGGTTTGTTTTGGCTTTTTCCACTTTATAAGCCTGACTGATATTGCCATCCCAATCCAACATGACTGGGTATTTTGCCAGGCCTGAAACAATGCTTTGAGCAATGCCATGGATATCGATTTGATCTGTGTATTTGGCATAAAGTGGTTGGATCCACTTTTCCATCTGTGCTGCTCCTTCGCGGTCAGCAAAGGCCAAAACAGTGATTCTGTTTTTCGGGAATTGAATCAGCGAGCTGAGCTCTTTTTGATCTTTGAGTGAAAAGCCCAATGCTTTGGGCCCAACAGCTTTTTCTATTTTCGCTGCTGTTATAGGGGATTTCTCAGTTAGTTTTTTTTTCAGAAGACGCGTCTGACGTCTCGGCTTCTGTGTTGTCATCCCCAGCAGTGGCTTTGGCTGACTTCTTCGCAGAAGTCTCTTTGGGTTGAGGGGTGCCCTGGGGAGTTGGGATGACGTATTGAACACCTGTTTCTAGATGTGAAGAGGCCATCAGATCGTGGCGATTTTTGTCTGCCAGGGTGCTGCTGGTGCTGGGCTTTAAATAAGCGGAATCCACGGTACTGATGGTGCGACCGCAACCGTTTAAAAGCAAGAGGCTGGCTGAAAGCATTAATAAAATCCGTGACATAGTGCAACCTCTTAAGTCTGCGTTTACTTTAACTTAACCTTATTATAGGAATTGGATGGGTATTTCATGCGTGCTCCTTGAAAAAATCGAAAGTTTAAAGGTTAAATTTTCGATAAGAAAGTATGAAAAGAAACGCAGGCTCTCTTCTCACTCTAATTTTGGCTCTGGTTTTGACCAGCTGCGGCAAGACAAATCCCCTCTCTTCTGCTGGACAAGGGAGTTCCGACACAGCTACTCAACAGCGACAGCAGGTAGAATCATTGCAACGGGTGGTCGCAGATTTAAACGGTTCTTTGGCCGCGTTACAGAACAACCCCAAAATTGACAGCAAGCCTGCGCAAAAATCCAGCGAGACTTTGCCTGTGGAGACAGCACTTGATATGCCATTGAATCCCGAAGAGAGTGAAACCGATGCCACAACGGACTCTGAGCTGGATTTGGACCAGGATTTAGACCTGGCTGAACCTCTGACCGTTTTGGACGAAACAACCAGTAGCCAGGAAAGAACCTCCACTACTTCGCGCAGCAAACGCAAAGAAAAACGTTTACATATTGATGTCTATGATGGCTATGGCAGTACCTCGCTTTTGTTGGTCAGTGGACGTCTGTTTGCTGATCGGGCCCTTGATGCCGTCGAAGAAAAAGACAGCCGCTTTAAAAATCTGGTCAAAACCTCCCGGCGTTTTGTGCTCAATGAGGCCGAAAAAGTGTGGGTGCGGGTCGAATTGGGCCAGCGGGTACGTGAAGTTCAAACCAGTGAAGACGGCGCTTTTGAGGCGGTCTTTGAGAATTTACAAGATTTGCCTTTGGGTTTACATGCCGCCCGTGTGAGTCTTTCCAGCCGCAATCTCAAGGCCTATCAAGCCGGGATCGGCACGGGTAAATTTATTTTGCACAGTCCTGACTCCAAGCGTTTGGGGATTATCTCAGATATCGATGACACGATTTTGCGCACCAATGCCACCAGCAAGGTGCAAATGTTAAAGACGATTTTCTTGAGCAATTATAAAACCCAAGAGCCTGTGATTGGTATGAGTGATTTATTCAAAGCCATTCACCACGGGCCCGAAGGGGACGGCTACGAAGCCACCCACTATGTGTCTAGCAGCCCTGATAATCTCTACAGCCGCATCAATCTCTTTTTGGATTACCGCAATTTTCCCCAGGGTTCAATTGACCTCAAGAATATTGGTTTGGGCAAAGGAACTGACTCACTTTTTGACCATGAACATTATAAAATTGGCAAAATCCGTAAAATCTTGCAAACCTATCCTTCGCGCCGCTATATCCTCTTTGGTGACAGTGGCGAACACGACCCCGAGATTTACAGGCAGGTGGTCAAAGAATTTCCGAACCAGATCGTGGCCGCATATATCCACAACGTGACCGAAGACGATCCCTTTGACACCCGTTTTCAAGGCCAAATGCTGTTCTCAGACCCGGACAAAGTCAAAAAAGATTTGCTCAATCGCGGTCTGATTCACGCCTATTAAAGCCTAACGGTAGACGGGGAAGCGTTTGCACAGGGCAGCCACACGGGCTTGGATGTCACTGGCAATTTCTGCGCTGTCTGGGTTGAGCAAAATATCGGCGATAAACGTTCCAATCTCAGCCATCTCTGCGTTTTTCATGCCACGGGTGGTCACGGCTGGGGTGCCAATCCGCAGGCCGCTGGTGACAAAGGGGCTTTTGGGATCGTTGGGCACAGTGTTTTTATTGACTGTGATGCCAACGGCTCCCAAGGCCTGCTCCATGGCTTTTCCTGTCTGATCTAAGTTGCGCAAATCCAACATCATCAGGTGATTGTCGGTGCCATCGGAGACCAGCTTGATTCCTCTGTGGATCAAGCTCTCGGCCAAACTTTGGGCATTGCTGATGATTTGGTATTGATAGGCTTTAAACGTCGGTTGTTGGGCTTCGTGGAAGGCCACCGCTTTGGCGGCAATCACATGCATCAATGGGCCTCCCTGCAGGCCAGGGAAAACGGCTTTGTCGATTTTAGCTGCCCAGTCTGCTGAACAGAGAATCATGCCCCCGCGTGGACCTCTCAGGGTTTTGTGGGTGGTGGTGGTGACAAAATGGGCATAGGGCATGGGACTGGGATGCAATTCGGCAACTACCAGACCGGCAATATGGGCAATATCTGCCAATAAATAAGCCCCCACTTCGTCGGCGATCTGGCGAAAGACCTCAAAATCCAGGGTGCGGGCATAGGCACTGGCACCCGCTATAATCATTTTGGGGCGCACTTCCAGGGCTTTTTGGCGCACTTCATTATAGTCAATGATGCCCGTTTCGGGATTGACCCCATAAAAATGAGATTTAAAATACAGGCCTGAAATATTAACGGGGCTGCCATGGGTCAGGTGGCCCCCGTGGGAGAGATTCATGCCCAGAATCGCATCACCGGGTTGCAAGGTTGCCAGCATGACAGCCAAATTGGCACTGGCCCCTGAATGCGGTTGTACATTGGCATGTTCAGCACCAAAGAGCTGTTTGGCCCGGTCTCTGGCCAGTTCTTCGGCCTGATCAACAAATTCACAGCCGCCATAATAGCGTTTGCCGGGCAGGCCTTCTGCGTATTTATTGGTCATGCAACTGCCTTGTGCCAGCATCACCGCTGGGCTGGCAAAGTTTTCAGAGGCAATCAGCTCCAAATGGGTTTCTTGGCGCTCCCATTCCCGTTCAATTGTGGCGGCCAAGGCGGGGTCACTTTGAGCAATGATATTGAGCCAGTCAGTCTGCATGGGGTATTTCCAATTGATGTATTTTATCGATGCGGTTTTGATGTCGCCCCCCCGCAAAGGGCGTTTCCAGCCAGACTTTGACAATCTCTTCGGCCATCATGGGGGTGGTCAAACGCTCTCCCAAGGCCAAGACATTGGCATCGTTGTGTTCTCGCGAAAGCCGGGCTGAAACGGGCTCGTGGCAGAGGGCTGCGCGTACGCCCGGCATTTTATTGGCGGCAATGCTGATGCCGATGCCCGAACCACAGATCACAATCCCGCGTTCAGCTTGGCAGTTGCTGAGCTTTTCACCCACCTGGGCCGCGCTGTCGGGATAGTCGACTGAGTCCAATGAAAAGGCACCCACATCCAAGGGCTCATGTCCAAGTCCCTGGAGGTAGGTGATCAAATGTTGCTTTAACAAAAATCCGGCGTGATCAGAGCCAAGAACCACTCGCATACGTTTAATTGGAGGCGAAGAGGTACATGCGAACCGAGAGCAAGGCACGCTGCCCAGACAGGCGCAAGAGTCCCCAGTTGACGTCTTGGGCGGCATCAATCACCAAAATGACGGAATTGCTGACAATCAGCAGGGTTTTTGTGCCGTTCTCTTTTTCAACCAGAATTTGTTCAACACGCCCAGATTCTTGGTCTTTGGGCAGGTTGCGCTCAAAGTCATCCACAGTCTGGACAAAGATACTGGCCATGGTTTTGATATGTTCACTTAACTCATCATGCTCTTGGGTGGAGCGATCCTGAACGATCATTTTCCCCGAGCGATCCACCAAAAAGGCACTCACAACGCCCGGCAGGCGCAACAATGGCTGTAGCTTATCGCTGACGGCTTTGGACATAAACTGACTCTGGCGGAAAGCCTGGCGCTCGACAATATCGATAATGCCCGAATCCAGCATTTGGTAAACCACTTTATTGGCGACATAAAAGTTGAGGCCGCTCCAAAGTACAACTTCTTTGGCTTTTTTGTGGCCATCAAAGAGGTTGTAAATCTTTTCTTCCTCTGGGCTCAGCGAAGTGTCCCGGCGTTTGGCGGGCTGTCTGCGGAAGAGTTGATTGGGCAGGCCAATGCGGGCGCGGATACGTGGCCAATCAGTGCCGTATTCACTTAGAAATTCAACCCAGGGATAATTCGTCGGCAAGAGTTCAAGCGCGCCAATTTTAGGTTGAGCGCCATCTTTGAGTTCATAACCGACTTTTTCCCAGTCCAAAATGCCAAACAGGGTCTCGGAAATTTGGAAGGCGCGGATATAGCTGATGACTTGCTGAGGGACTACCTCGGATTTAAGCAGCACACCGTCCAACATGGAGTCCTGGAGATAGGTAGGGCCTTCTACCAATTGCATGAGTTCATCCAGACGCTCTTTGCTGACCAATCCCAGGGTCAGGAGTGATTCTCCGAGACTGGTACTTTCAGAGGAGCGGGCATAGAGAATTTTTCCCTCTTTCATCCAAACCGTCGCAAACACATTGCTGGTATTGGCCTCTAAGGCCCCAGTAAAGCTGTTTTCACCCATAGATTGGAGAATTGCAATGAGATCTTGACCACCCATCGTCTCAACAAAACGCATCTTTTTTCTCTAACTCCTTTATTCCATTCTGGCCGGTTGTGCATCCATTTGTGTATTCCATTGTACCCAGGGATCCGTTTTGCGTTTTTGCACGGGATCAATTGTGAGAACCTCGGCTTTGCCGTCTTCTCCCATGGTAATCTGTTGGTTTTCGACAATCTGTAGCCATTGTTCCAAACTGACCTGAACAGGTCCAGGTATGACCTTCATTGGGGCCGGAACTTCATGTACAGGGGATTCAATCTGTTTTGGCGCTCCCGTTCCCTGCTGGGGGACGGGGGTTGCTTGCAAAGAAACGGGGGTTTCGTTAAACAACTCTTGGGTTCCCGTTTCTGGAATTTTATCAAAAGGCCGGTGGATACCTACATTGCCCTTAAAGACAGCTGTCTGCGTCGATTTGGCATTGACCTGTACCTCGTAAGTTGTGCCGAGGACGGCCGCTACTGAGTGGCGGGTACGAACCACCATTTTTTTCTGGGGGGCAGGCCGTACCTGATTCCAAACTCGCCCTTTGTCTAAGCGAGCCAGGGTTTGTTTCTTGGCTGGGTCATCACTGATCAAGAGGATTTGGCTGGCAGGACCGATGCGCAAACGTGAACCATCTGAAAAAGTGAGCTCTACCCGGCCGTTACTGCCGGTGGTCACTTTTTGTCCAGGCTTGACCAAATTGCCTTTTTTAACATTGGCCTGACCATTGACCTGAGTGACACGGCCACCGGCAGTGACTTTGACTGTTTTGGGGGCCATCAGCAAGGGCGTGCTGAGAAGTAAAACCAAGGCCCAAAAACGAAAAGGAGGGATGCGAAATTTTTTTTTGTCGCTTTTGTTCACGTTCAGTTACACTCGGATTCTACTCTGCTTTATTTTATCTAAATATTCAGACGATACCATTTAATTCGGGTTCACTTACAGCATTTACACTGCTGACATCTAAGCGCCCCACGAAAAATATTTCGAAAAACATTCCGTAAAAACACTTATGCAAATCACTTATGCAAATCACTTATGTATTGTCTGAAACTGTAATTATGGTACATATTAATAGTAGCATGTCAAAACTGAATTGACCCTTAAATTTTTCTTGATTCTTAAAAGCAGAAGAGTGGAGGGCTGTGATATTTATGAGTGAACAAACACCCGGAGACGCCAGTTCCGCCTTTAAAGCACGTTTGGATGCCTTGCGCAGCAAGGGGCCGCCGCCTGCAGCGCCCGCCCCCTCTCTTAAAGAGCGCTTACAACAGGGGGCCCCTGTTGGACCGAGCAGCCCAGAGGATCTCAAGGCCCGTATTCAGTCTCGCTTTCAAAAAAAGCCCGAAGCGCCTTCCTCTTTTTCTAGCGCTAAATCACCCAGTCCTCCTGTTGCCCCTCCCTCCGTTGCCCCTGTTCAATTTGAAGAAACGGGAGATATTCCCGGTTCTCGGAAGTCGCAAGAAGAGAAAACGGATTTGTGGAGTTTAGAGCAAGGGGGCGTTTGTCCTTCTTGTCAGACGTTTAATTTAGCCGGTGTGGTTTTTTGCGGCTCTTGTAGCTATATGTTGCTGAGATCGGAAGAAGAGGTGGTGGTGATTACCTCTTACCCCCTGAAAGAAATCAAGGGCCTTGCCCACACCTTTGTAAATAAATTGGCAGAGTTAAATATCCGAACGACCGAAGATGTATTGCGTGTGGGCTCTAACCGTAAAAACAGAGACATGATTTCCAAGCGAACCGGTTTGTCTGAACGCTCGATTTTGCGCTTGGTGCACACATCAGACATTTGTCGCGTTCCCTCTATGGGGCCTGAAAATGCGGCAATGCTTGAACTGCTTGCCATTACAACACTGGCGGATATGCTCAAGCAAAAACCCTTGGACTTGCACACTAAAATTCATCAAAATCGCATCAAGATCAATCAACAGGGCATTCTCTTTATGCCCACAAAAAACCAAGTTAGCCAATGGTTTGAAGATGCACAGGCGCTTCCTGCGATTAAGATCAACTAGTGCATTTTTTGCTTTGCTCTCGGCAAAATGGGAAAGAGTATGCTAAGATGATCTCTCACTGAGTATGTTAAGAGTATGTTAATAATCTGATTAACATGAATCTGATTAACATGAAATTAAGTATTAAATTAAATCGTGATATTAAATAAGAGGTTTTTGATTCCATGGCGAACTATAAATCTGCTAAAAAGCGCATCAAAGTAGCAGAGCGCAATCGTGTGCAAAATTCCCTGGTCAAATCCCGTGCCCGTACCGCCATGAAAAAAGTTGTCCGTGCCCTGGATGAAGGACAGTCCGATGTTGAGTCTTTGGCTAAGCATGCTGTAAGCGAGCTGGACAAAGCGCAATCCAAAGGTGTTTTGCACAAAAACGCAGTGGCCCGTCACAAGAGCCGTCTGCTTAAAAAAGTCCATGCAGCCGCCCAAGCTTAAGGCTTGAGTTTGGTTGTTTTTGATCAACCTGTGGGGTTTCTTGCTCCACAGGTTATTTTTTATGCAAAAATGACCTCTGTTTATCTTCCTGGTTAAGTTAAATATGGTATTATTTTATCGGGTTTTATAGAATAATGAAATCTTCCCCCTTCTTTAGCTTCTTTTTAATTTAAATAAGGTTTTTTTTGCTCTGTGCTGGAAGTTTGAGCGTTTTGTATATTTCGCTTTTTTTTGATTTTTCTAACTAAAAACTGCTTCAAAATGATAAATTTTTCGATAATTTGATAATAGTGTGAACGTATCTTCTTTTTATCGAAACATACTTTCGCTATAATAATATACAGAATATTATTCTGTGATTCTCTCTGAAAACAGAAGAAGAAACCAGAAGAAGATTGAATTTTTAAGACTACATTAGATTTTATACAGACTCATTAGGAGACGTAGTACACATGTTAAATATTGGTTATGGAAATATTGTTCCCCTGAATCGCATTATCGCCATTGTTTCTTCTGATTCTGCCCCGATTAAGCGTATGATTCACGAAGGTCAGAAAACAGGCAAGCTCGTAGACGCCACATATGGTCGTAAAACCCGCAGTGTCGTGATTACTGATTCTGGTCATATCGTGCTTTCCGCTTTTACTGCAGATTCTCTGGCCAAACGTGCCGATGGCTCTTATAACGAAAGCAATGCCCGTAGTAAGTCAGACGACTAATCAACCTGATTTGCAGTTTCTGCAAGGAGATAAACAATGCTGAATATTGGTTACAACAATCAGGTGCCGATGGATCAGATCATTGCTATTGTGGCATCTGACTCTGCTCCGATTAAGCGTTTGATTCACCGAGCCAAAGATACAGGCAAATTATTTGACTGTACCAAAGGCAAACGTACCCGGAGTGCCATTGTCACCATCGATGACGATGTGTATTTATCCGCTTTCACGGCTGATTCCCTGGCCAATCGAATGGAAAGTGCTTTCTATCTGACCAAGGTGGTCAATGCCCATTCCAATTGGATTCACCCCCGCTACCGCGACGAAGATTAAGTCTTCGCTTCTTGAACATGCGAAACCGTCTTATTGTACGGCGGTTTCGCCGGTTCTATATGAATAGTTGCGTCTTGTAACCCCTCTATCGATTCCCTTAGACGATTTTTGACCTGATGTGAAAGTGCATGGGCTGCTGTGACACTTTGCTCAGGATTGACCCAAATATGTAATTCTAAATACAGTGCTTCGGGTGCGCCATGAGCACGAATTTGGTGGCAATGGCAGACGCCTTCGACACTTTCCACCAATTGGGTAATTTCTTCTTTGTTGATTGGAATCCGATCCAATAAAATCCCCAAATTTTCAGAAAATAGAGTATAGGCCATTTTGCCAATGACCCCGGTAATGGCCAGTGAAATCAGAATATCCAGCAAATACCAGTGCATCCAGATTGCCCCCAGCGAAAGCATGACTGAAAGTGACACAAATATATCACTGCGGGTATGCATGGCATCTGAGAGCAGGAGCGGGCTATTGAGCTTTTTTCCAGCTTTGCTTTCGTAATGGACCACCCAGAAATTGATCAGAATACCCACTGCCATAATCGCAAAGGAGAAGAGCGACACCTCTGGCGTGCTTGGATGCAAAATGCGAGAGACCACTTCTTTGACGATCTCCAGGCAGGTCAAACCGAGTAATACACCAATAAACAAAGAGGCCAAGATTTCGGCTTTGCGGTGTCCGTAAGGGTGTTCTTCGTCAGGTGGGGCAAAAGCGTAGCTGATGGCCACAAAACCCACAATATTTGAGGTGCTGTCCATGAGCGAGTGAAAGCCATCAGCGATCATGCTCAGGGTATGGGTGTGGTAACCGTATAATAACTTGACCAAGGCAATTGCCAAATTGAAGACAAAGGTAATCGCCAGAACACGGATGATGGCTTTTTTTTTGATTTCGTTTAGGTTCATGTTGGCCGCTCTGTTTAAACATAGTAAAAGCGGGGAATTACTTCCCCGCTTTTCTTCTCGAGGTGGAGATGGCGAGAATCGAACTCGCGTCCACAAAACCCACTGTACGAACATCTACGGAACGTAGTCTGTATATTGTTTGTTTCATCGCGCCCCCCTCCCACAGACAGGATGGTGATGCAACTAACTGATAATCTTTCTGACTGGCTTATCAGTATGGGCCAGTCAGGCATCCACTAACCTACCCGACTTCCTTCCGTGGCCCGAAGAAAACCGGGGCGTTCAATCGCTTATGCAGCCACCGCCACGCGGGCGGGGGTAGCTTTCAACGAAGGAACAGCAAACAGATTTTTCTTGTTTGCATTTACATTTTTGCCGATAGTTTTACGAGAACATCGGCGTTCTCGGCCCGCAGCTCGTACCGTAACATAATGTGTCGAAGCCTTTACATCCCCGAGCAAGTCTTATGTTAGCACAAGGCTTTC
>CAZRFI010000097.1:0-12693 GCA_964598905.1 uncultured Candidatus Sericytochromatia bacterium
CCGCTGTGGCCTTTGCCACTGATCACAAATTCGTCGATCTCGTTGGCCGACATCTGCAAAAATTGCTTGAGCCAATTGCGGCCCAGGGCCTCTTCGAGAATCATCGCCGACTCTATACTGGCCTCGGAGAGATTGAGTTCGTGTTTGATCAGGGCCAGGTCTTCGATTTGAATTTGGCGCAGGGGAATACTCAGCTCTTGGGCGTCTTTGATCCCGCGCATGCGCGAAGATTTGAGATCGAGGGTAAAGACCACCACATCGCGGCCAAAGAGCTGTTTGAGGCCTTTCACGACCTTTTCGCCCTTGTTTTCGCTCAGGGCCTGCCAGCCATATTCGTTGTGCATGTCGAAGATCAGATTGACGGCCACCTGTTTTTTGATAATCCCTGAGAGCACAAGCCGGGTTAAAAAAGATTTGCCGGTGCCGGATTTGCCAAAAATCGCATTGCTGCGTTCGACCAATCGATCGAGATCGAGGCAGAGCGGCACGTCCATATCCAGGGGCATGCCAATAAAAAAGCGGGCCTTGCGTGGGTCGTCTTCTTTGCCAAAGACAGTGGCAAAATCTTGCTCTGAAGCCACTTGCACGGGTGCAAAATGCGAGGGAATGGTTTTGACTGGGCGCAATTCCTCTTCGGGATCAGCGTCAGTGCTGAGGGCATTTTTTTCGAGCATGAGCATGGGCTGGAGCGAAACCGTGCCCAGGGTGCCTGTGCCCTGCAAAATCTGGGCCAAAAAATCCCCCTGCGAGGGTGGATTGAGCAAAATCTGGGGGTTAGAGGTGGTCAGAGCCACATCGGTAATCAGGCAGAAGAAGCGCTTGAGTTGGCCTTCGACCACCACAAACTGGCCCACGCGGATGTCTTCCACGCTCTGATCAGCTGCCAGCCGCATTTTTAGGCCGCCCGAAAGCGAACCTTCGATAATTGTACCCAAGATCGTGCCCATAACAGGTGAGGGAAGCGGCAAATTGAATCTCCTTCAAAATAAATACAGAAGTATACATCTATATTTTACCGCAAAAAGCACAGGAAAACCAGAGCGTTCGTTAAGCCGCCGCTAAACGGTCTGGGATGAATGCCCGGTATAGCCACCCTGCAACATTTTGACATATTGCACCCGCTCAAAAGCCGAAGGGTCGGGGCAGTACATTTGGCTGACACTGCCTTGCAATTGGCGTATGGATTCATATTCATGTTCTTCCAGCCAATTGATCAGCTCCAATTCCAGGGTGCGCACATAGCCGATGCCCCGGCGCAGCAGGACCGAGGCCATTTGGGTAATTTTTGCGCCCGCCATCAGCAATTTGAGCACGTCTTTGGCCTGATGCACCCCTGTGCTGGCAGCCAGATCAGCTTCAACGCGGCCAAAGAGCAGGCCAATCCAGTTCAGGGGCAGGCGCAATTCTTGGGGCGAACTCAAGAGCAAATGCGGCTCAACCTCCAAGGTCTCGATATTGATATCCGGCTGGTAAAAGCGATTAAACAGCACCAAGCCATCTGCCCCTAATGCCGAAAGTTGGTGGGCAAAATGGCCAAAATTGGTAAAAAACGGGCTCAGTTTTACTGCCACCGGAATTGTGATGCTGCATTTGATCTCATGTACGATATCGAGATAATTTTGCTCGATCACCGCTGCTGAGAGCATGGGATCGGTCGGGATTTGGTAGAGGTTGAGTTCAAGCGCATTGGCCCCAGCCGCTTCCAGCTCTTTGGCATAGCGAGTCCAGCCGCCCCGGCTGTAGCCATTGAGGCTGGCAATAATCGGGATTTTGAGGGATTTCCGGGCCGCAGCAATATGTTCGAGATAGCGTTCAGGGCCCACATGAAACTGAGGCGAACCCGGAAAAAAACTTTGGGCTTCGGCAAAGCTATTGCTGGCAAAGCTGTGGTAATACTCCAATTCATCGTGGCTTTGCACCAATTGTTCTTCAAAGAGCGAGTGCATGACCACGGCTGAGATGCCCGCTTCTTCCAGGGCTCGGATATTGTCGAGGTTCTCGGAAAGGGGAGAGGCAGAGGCCACCAAAGGTGTGCGCAATTCCATGCCCAGATAATGGGTAGACAGATCCATTGTTTAAATTTCTCCTTGGTTCGGGGTCGTTTCAGCCATTTGCTGATAGAGTTTCCAGCGGGAATGAATTTCTTGCTGGGCCTGTTCCAACAAGAGTTGGGCCTGTTGTGGCCGCGTGCTGCCCAGCAAACGGAAGCGATTTTGCCGGTCGTAGTAATTTTTAAGCGGCATTTTCGGGCCTTTGCTGTCGAGTTGCAGGGGCGATTCGCCTTTTCCTGTCCGGGCTGGGTGATAGCGATAGAGTGGCCAAGCCCCGCTGTCTACCGCCGCTTTGTGTTCTTGCATGCCTGTATTCATGGGAATGCCATGGGCGATACAGTGGCTGTAGGCAATAATAATCGAAGGGCCGGGCCAGGCTTCGGCCTCTAAGAAGGCCCGCAAAGTTTGTTCGTCTTTGGCCCCCATCGCCACCTTTGCCACATAGACATGGCCATAAGTCATGGCCATCATGCCCAGGTCTTTTTTGCCCAGGGGTTTGCCCCCGGTGGCAAATTTGGCCACCGCCCCTTTGGGCGTGGATTTAGACATCTGCCCGCCCGTATTGGAATAGACCTCGGTGTCGAGTACCAAAATATTCACATTGGCCCCACTGGCCAGTACATGATCGAGGCCACCAAAGCCAATGTCATAGGCCCAACCATCACCACCAACCATCCACAGGCTCTTGCGCACCAAGGCGTCTGCCAATTCCTCTAATTGTTGAACTTCAGGCTTATTTTGGCTTTGCGACAATTCAGCCAGAGCCTTTTTGAGGGCCTGGACCCTTTCGCGTTGGGCATAAATTTCGGACTCCTCACTTTGGTCGGCGCCAATCAGGGCCTGAACCAGATCCCAGTCCAGGGACGGTTCGAGTTTGAGCAACAATTCCAGCGCCATTTCCTGTTGTTTATCCAGGGCCAAACGCAGCCCCAATCCAAATTCGGCATTGTCTTCAAAGAGTGAGTTCGACCAAGCCGGTCCCCGACCTTCGCTGTTTTGACTCCAGGGTGTGGTGGGCAAATTGCCACCATAGATCGAGGAACAGCCTGTGGCATTGGCCACCAGTAGCCGGTCGCCAAAGAGCTGACTGAGCAGCTTGAGATACGGGGTTTCGCCACAGCCCGAACAGGCCCCCGAAAATTCAAACAGCGGCAACATGACTTGCTGTTGGCGCACAGAAGTTGGCTTAATCATGCTGCGCTTGAGTTCGGGCAAACCCAGGAAATAATCCCAATTTTCAACTTCCACGCTTTTGTGCGCGGGTTGAGGGAACATATTGATCGCTTTGAGCCTGGCCTCGGATTTGTTGCGGGCGGGACAGACATCCACACAGATGCCACAACCTGTGCAGTCTTCGGGAGCTACCTGAAGGGTGTAATTCAGACCGTCCCAACTGCGCTCGCTGGCAGAAACCGAACGAAATCCGGCTGGAGCCGTGTTTAACAAAGCGGGTTCGTAGACCTTGGCGCGGATCGCTGCATGGGGGCAAACCAGGGCACATTTATTGCATTGAATGCAGACCGCCGGATCCCAGATCGGAATTTCGGCAGCCAGATTGCGTTTTTCCCATTGAGAGGTGCCGCTGGGATAGGTGCCATCGACAGGTAGGGCACTGACAGGCAAGAGATCACCTCTGCCAGCCAACATTGCTCCCAATACGTTTTGCACAAATGCGGGGGCATTTTGGGGCACGCTAAGGTGGCGTTCGCGTGTGCTATTGCACCTTTCTGGCAGGGGAATCTGATGGAGATGCGACAGCGTTTGATCGACAGCCTCCAGATTGCGCATGATCACCGCTTCGCCTTTGGCAGCATAGGATTTGCGAATCGCTCCCCGGATTGCCTCCAGGGCCTGTTCGCGGGGCAATACTTCTGAAATGGCAAAGAAACAGGTTTGCATGATTGTATTGATGCGGCCGCGCATGCCACTCAGGTTGGCGACCCGTCCGGCATCAATCACAAAAAAGTGGGCCTTTTGTTCAATTAAACGGGCCTGAACCGGGTGAGGGAGCTGGTCCCAGACGGTCTCTTTGTCCAAAGGGCTGTTGAGCAGAAACACCCCCCCCGGCAACAGGGCATCAAGCAAATCTGGCCGCTCCAAAAACATCGGCTGGTGACAGGCAATAAAATGGGCCTGCTGAATCAAATAAGGGGCTTCAAAGCGCTCGGGGCCAAAACGCAGATGCGAAATCGTGATCGCCCCTGCTTTTTTCGAATCGTAGACAAAATAACCTTGGGCGTGTTGCGCGGTTTCTTCGCCAATGATCTTGATCGTGTTTTTATTGGCGCCGACGGTGCCATCCGAGCCCAGACCATAAAAAATACCGCAATTGGCTGCCTCAGGCTCATGAAAAAGCAGGGGGTCATAGGCCAAATGGGTAAAGCTGACATCATCTTCGATCCCAATCGTAAAGCCATGTTTGAGCTTTGAGCTGTTTAAATGGGCAAAGATGCCTTCGGCCATTGCTGGGGTAAACTCTTTAGACGAGAGGCCAAACCGTCCGCCAATGATTTTGGGAAATTCAGCCACATCGCCCTGCATGTGGGCCTGCTGCAGCGCGGCGACAACATCGAGAAAGAGGGGCTCGCCCCCACTGCCGGGCTCTTTGCAGCGATCTAATACAGCCAGTCGTTTGACACTGGCAGGCAGGGCCGAGACAAAGGCTGAGGCCCCAAAAGGCCGGTAGAGGCGCACCTTGAGCACCCCCACTTTTTCACCACGGGCATTGCCTTGCTGAACGGCCCGCAAGACGGTCTCAGCGCCTGAGCCCATTACCACGATCACCCTTTCGGCTTCTGGATGGCCAAGGTATTCGTAAAGCTTGTACTGGCGGCCAGTTAAACCTGCAAATTGGTCCATCTGGGCCTGCAAAAGGGTCGGCAAAGCGGCATAAAAGGGATTTACGGTTTCGCGTGACTGAAAATAGACATCGGGATTTTGGGCTGTACCCCGTATAAACGGGTGTTCAGGAGAGAGCGCCCGCTTGCGATGTGCTTGGATCCATGTGGGATCGATCAGGGTTTTTAAGACCGTGTCACTCAAAACTTGAATTTTGCTGATTTCATGTGAGGTGCGAAAGCCATCAAAGAAGTGGATAAACGGAATCCGGCTCTGTAAACTGGCTGCCTGGGCCAAGAGCGCAAAGTCGTGGGCCTCTTGAACAGTGTTTGAGGCCAATAGGGCACAACCTGTACCTCGGCAAGCCATTACATCGCTGTGATCGCCAAAAATCGAGAGGCCCTGGGCGGCCAAGGCACGCGAAGCCACGTGCAGAACCAGCGGGGTCAACTCTCCTGCTATTTTGTACAAATTGGGGATCATCAGCAAGAGGCCTTGCGAGGCGGTAAAACTGGTGGCCAGGGTTCCTCCCTGCAGAGCGCCATGTAAGGCACCTGCTGCGCCGCCTTCGCTTTGCATTTCAACCAAGCGAGGAACAGTACCCCAAAGATTGGGGCGGGCAGCGGAGGCCCAGCTGTCGGACCACTCCCCCATGGAAGAAGAGGGGGTAATCGGATAAAGGGCAATAACTTCATTCAATCGATAGGCAATATCTGCAACGGCTTCATTGCCGTCCATGGTTTGGGCTGTTACGGCGTCCTGCATCGTGCTCTCCTGTTAAGCAAAATCCCTGGTTGCCCTCTGAAATAGCTGGCAAGGAAGTTCAGTGCAGAGAGCGGGTATTCATAGCATAAACAGGAAGGCGTCGAATTTCCTGAGGCTGGATCAAATGCTGAATTGATTCAGATCAATTTTGTGTTAATCATCGCCAAAAAGTGAAGTAATGCCGCCCTGATCTGAGCCCCCGCCCAGATTCAGGCTGATTGCTTCGTCTCCAAAAAGTGAGGTCACACCTGAGGCTGGTGCTGGGGCGGGTTCTGGGGTTTTGATCGGCAAAAAGCGCGCAGCCTGAATCATCAGCTTGTGGGGCATAATGTCTGAGAGCGTGTCTTTGGGAGGATCAAATGAGGGATCTTCGAAAAAATCGCCGTTTTCAATTGCGACAATTTTATAAAAGGCCTCTTGGCCTTCCAGATCTTTGTAAATGGCGTGTACAAAGCGTCCGCGATCGATATAGACTTTGGCATCGATATTTGTGGCCAAATCGCGGATATGCAGCTTTTTGCGGTCGAGGGCCGAGAGATTGAGTTGAATAAAGTCAAAGACCCCAATCTGGCTGAGAAAGCCTTTAAAGCCCGTCTGGCCGATTTCGGCCAAAAGTTGTTTGAGCTTGCGCAGGTCGATTGGTTTGGCCAGCAAACGGGCGTGTCCGAGTTTTTCAATTTCTGCCAAATCTTCTTCGCTGGCGTTGACAATGGCCACCACCGGAGATTGGGGATAGTGTTTTTGCAACCAGCGCAAAAAGCTGTGCTGACTGAGGGTATCTGTAATCACCAGATCTATCGGATCACCATCAATGGCCAGCATGGCCTCTTGGGGCGTTTTGAGCGAAATACAGTTAAAGCCCTCGGCAAAAAGCGCGCGCTGAATAATCATGCGGCTCATGGGGTCGGTATCGACCAAGAGAATATTTCTCAATATGATATTCTCTTGAGCGGTTGCAAAGGGATCAATTGGCCCAACGCTTTCATCCATAAACTGAGCAGCATTCATCGAGAGACTGTCAAAGGGCAATTGAATTGTGATGTGGGCAGGTTCGGCCCAGTTTTTCTCTTGAAACTCACCATTTTTAAATTGCACAATATAGTTAAAGGCCTCTATTCCCTCCGCTTTTTGGTAGCGTTCCAGCGTTTTGGGATGGGTTTCGTAGAGTTCTGCATGGATAATTTCGCCACTGCGCAGGTAGAGAATGCCCTCCTGCCGGGTCAATTTATCGCTAAACGAGACCAGACATTGGGGTTTATTCATGCGCATCATTTGCAGCAGATCGAGCAAATTCATGCGTTGAACTTGCCCTTCAAGGCCCTGAGATTGTTGGTCTAAAAGGCCCACGAGTCGCAAACCAGGAACGGGCTTGGGAATAAATCCCAAAACGGATTTATGCTGGCGCAGTTCATCGACCTGCTCTGAAAAATCTTCGTCAGGAGAGCCAATCAAGATCACTTTGCGCTTGGGATAATTTTCGCAAACCCAAAAAGCCAGTTCTTCGCCCTCATCATCGGGCATGTCCAAACAGGAAATCACAAAATCGAAGGGGCGATTTTTAAAGCGCTGAGTGGCTTGATACAGTTCCTGTTCAATCGACAATTCCCACTCAGAAGTGGGCAGTAATTGCAAAAGATGTTTGTGGTGGGAGGTGTCGTTATCAAAAATCAAAATCCGCTTAGCTTTGGCAGACATGGGCAAAACTCTCTTCAATAGGTCTCTACAGTCTTCAACATTGTTTAACATAATTTTAACAGATACTGTCTTTCTTTGCAGGTTTTTGCCAAATGATTCCCTGTCTGGGCATGCTCTGTTTTTTGTTAATTAAAATACGATTAAATATCCCTGCTAACCAGCAGAATTAAATCAGGATCAGGGTATACACTGAGATAAGGTGAATTGTGACCAAACCAGCTTTGTTGATTAAAAATGGTGTGAATATTTAAAGGCCAGTTCAGTGAAGATTTTCTCAGCCGCTTTCCCCATTGCCTACCACCTGTTGCTCACCTCAAGCCAGAGGAGGCAATCCCTTGAAATACGCTAAAATCGCTTTGGCTGTTTTAATGGTTTCTTGTAGCAGCTTGCCTTCGGGCACACAGTCTACAGCCCCGGTTTGGCCTGCGGGCAGTCCCCTGCAGCACAGAAAAGCGGAAACCCTCCCACATTCCCTTCAACAAACCCTGCCCCAGGTGCCTCTGATTGATACCGCTCAGGCCAAGATTACAAATAGTGGCAAAAGTGATGAATTGCGTTTAAAAGTCATTATTCAAAAACCGGGCATGCGCACCCAACAGTTGGAACTCGATAAAATCTCCCATCTGCGGGCCTGGGTAGCTGGTTCGGATTTGGCTGCTCCGATTTACAATCTCAACCAATATGTTGCGGTGAGTTCCAACGGCGAAAACACCGCTTTGCGGATTCAGACAGTGCCCAGGGGCAAAAATCGGATTGTCAGTGTTCAGGGCTACGACAATTCAACCAACCACCTTGAAATACCCGGTGCCCTGCTGAAAGCCGTTTACTCATCGCCAGAAAACAGCACCGAGGTGGTGTTGACTTTTACCTGGCGCAGCACGGCCACAGCGGCGATACTCGAAGCCCTGATCAACCGGGTTCCCGCTGTTATTGGGAATATGACCCCAGAACAAGTCAATGCACTGGTTGAAAACCTCGACCTGACCCAATTAAACACCCTGCTTGATCAGGTCATTTATGGCAATCACCCGGTGGGAGGCAATACCTTTGCCCTGCATCCCTCGCGGGTCAATGCTGAAGCTCTCGCCAAGGCTTTGGTGGACAACAATGGTCAGGTACCCACCCTCAGTCAGGGAGATCCCACCCCTGTGGCCTGGGTCAAACAGATGGCCAATTTGAATGTGGTGGTGAGAACGCCCAATAATGTCGCTTTTAATTCAGCAATTCAACTGCAGATCACCGATCCTGCTTCTGCGCCGATTTCAATCGCGGCAGGACAGGACACGGGCAATTTGCCCCAAATTATTCCCGGAACTTGGCAGGCAATCGCCAAAATAGATGGCCTCAATGGTGGTGTCAGCAGCCGCACAAACCTGACCGTGGACGCCAATGGCAATGTGACGCTGACAGAAGGCACCACCAACAACCCCCTGGTTTTGCCACCTGTCATGAAAGCTTTAAGTGCTACACAGGGAGCCAGTGGCACACAAATCACAATTAGCGGAGATGGATTTAACCCTGCTGGTGGCAATGTGGTCAAATTTGGAACTGTCTCAGCCACTGTGGAATTGGCAACGGCGACATCACTGGTGGTCAAGGTGCCGCCCGGCATCAGTGGCACCTTACCCATCCAAGTTACGAACAATGGCAAACTGAGCAACACGGCTAATTTTACGGTAGATACCCGGATTGTCTCTCTCAGCAGTCCTGGCGGCAAGGTCGGAGATACGCTCAGTATTCAGGTCTCAGGCTTTGATGCCACTCAAAATCCGACTGTGGTTTTCTCCAATGGTGTAACCGCCACGGTCAATCCCGCCCTGACCACGGCAGGAACCCTGGTTGTAACGGTGCCTGCAGGTGCAGCCACAGGCCCCATTTCCGTCACACCCCAAGGTGGCACAGCGCTGCAAAGTTCAAATTTTGCCATCAATACACCTGTTATCAGCACTGTCACGCCAGACTCGGCCAGTGTGGGTGCCACCGTCACGTTGACAGGTGCCAATTTGACTGGCGCAACGGGAGTCACTGTCAACGGCTTAGCCGTAAATAATCTGACAGTTGTCAACGACACTACCCTGACCTTTACAATTCCACCCGGCGCCTCGACGGGCCCTGTTCAGGTGACAACGCCCCTGGGCACGGGCACCTCTGCCAGCAATTTGACCATTCCCCAGCAAGTGGTCGCCCTCAGTGCCCCAGGTGGAAAGCCCAACGACAGCGTCACTATTACTGTCTCTGGGTTTAATCCTGCCACAAGCAATCCCAGCGTGACCTTCAACGGAGGTACACCCGCCACGATTACGGCGACAACGGCCAATACGGTGACAGTAACTGTGCCAGCCGGCGCAACAACAGGGCCGATCACTGTCACGCCCAATGGAGGTAATCCGCTGCAGAGCCCCACCTATACAGTCAGTACCCCTGTGATCAGCAGTTTCACAGCGACGGCAGCCATTGGGCATCAAGTTACTTTAACCGGTGCCAATTTCACAGGTGCAACCCAGGTTCAATTTAATGGGGTCAATGCCTCGACCTTTGCGGTCAATAATGATGGCACAATCACCGTGACCGTGCCCGCCGGTGCCACGGATGGCCCGATCAGCGTGACCACCCCTGCTGGCTCAGGCAACTCTGCGACCCCATTCCAGGTGCTCAAACCCCCAACCATCACCAATGTCACCAATGACCCACTGCAACCCACCGGACCGATTGTTTTAACTGGGACAGGTTATGTCACTGGATCGATTGTCATGATGGGGGCCACGGTTCTCAATACCAATGCCTATACCATCAACAGCCCCACACAAATTACGATCAATACCCCACCGGTGGGCAACCCCCTCGATACCGTAACAATTATTAACCCAGCGGGCAGTGCTGTTTCTTCGCTCCTGTACAAAGACGTGATCAATTTTATTGGCAACGCGGCGCTGGTGGCACGCACCGATGTCAATTTTGCGATTGAAAATGCACACGGCATCAATGTGGACCACAACAGCAATATTTATATCGCCTCTCTCAGCCACAAAATTTACAAATTTAATCAGGCGGGTCAAAGCCAGTGGGTCTCAGGCGACAATTCGGCGGGTTTTCGCAAAGATGAATTGCTTATCCCGGCAGACAAACTCAAAGAGACCACATTGGCCAATGCCCGTTTCTCAGGCCCAGAAGATTTGGCCAATGACAGCTTCGGCAATATTTACGTGGCAGATACCAGTAACCACGCGATTCGTAAGATTACCACAGATGGCAAAGTCCAGGTCATCGCCCGTTTGCCTGGTCCCGAGGGGATTGAAATCAGCAAAAACAACGAATTGTTTGTGACCTGTACAGATCCCCCGAATGCGACGACAACGGTCACCAATGTCTTTGTGGCCAAAATTGCCGATCTCAATACCTTACCCACTTTGGCAGAGGCCCAGCTCTATGATGTGAATAAAACGCTCACCCCCAATGTGCAGATTATTGCAGGGGGTGCACCAGCGGGTGCTGCCAGTGCCACACCCGTGAGTCCGATTGCGGATGCCCGCTTTTTGCATTTGGAAGGCCTGGGCATAGATGGCGACGGCAACGTCTATGTGGCCGATGTGAATAATTACCAGATTCGCAAAATCAATTTCCAGACAAACCAAGTCACTGTCTTTGCAACCTTGAGCTATTCATTTGCCCCCCCCAATTCGGATAGCCTCCCCTGGGTGGAAATGCACGAGATCCGCGTTGACCCTTATGGCAATGTCTTCGTGCCCGCCCCCTGCTGTAATTTTGGCTTTAACAGCGCCTCTAAAATTTACAGAATCACCCCCTCCGGCCAAATCTCGAGAATCGCCGGAACAGGCTCAAGTGGCTTAGCTGAAGGAAAACCATTGACTGCGGCCACTTTTAGCAGCCCCAGAGGCATTGACTTTGCCCCCGATGGTACACTGTATATTGCGGATACCAGTTGGGGCATTCGCCGAATCGATCGCTATCAACCTTTGCCGGTCAATAACTGATGTATAACTTAAAACGCTCTTTTCAATTGTTTACTGCATTAACCGTCTCTTTGCTTGTCTTTGTTAGCTGTAGCGATGTTCAGCTGAATTATGGCGCACCATTGAGCGGTCTGGTGAATCTGAGTGAACGCAACCGCAATGCAAACAACCCCAATATCCAAGAAAATTTTGAGCAGCAGCGGGTACCCGTTCCCTCACCCACCCCCAATGACCGGGGCCTTGGCGATGGTGGCAGTACAGGCCCTGCCGGAGCAGGAAAAACAACGACCTTGCCCCCAGTGGCCACAACCCCTGAGAAAACGCCCCCTGAGTCACCGATCAAAGGCGTGAGTGATACGGTTCCCGCTTTAAAATTGCGGGCAATTCCGGGCCGGGTCGAATTGTCTGGTTTTGGCAGCGAACAGCCCGTTCAGCTTTTGCTCCAAGATCTCAATGGCAATAATTTGGATTTAACAAAATACGAATTTAATTGGGAATCGCTGTCTCCAAGCCTGATCAGCGTGGACAACAAAGGTGTTATTCGCTCCAAAACCACCTCTGGCAGCTACAAAGTGGTGGTCAGCCTCAAGTCTGATCCCACTGTCAAAGCCGAGATCGAAGTGGTCATCAGTGCGCCATCCTCAGGGGGTGGCGGCGGTGGTGGCGGCGGTGGCGGTGGCGGGGGTGCGCCTCCAGCCGGGGGTGGCGGTGCTCCGGCCGACAATACCGTGCAAGTGACGGCATTGAGTGTTGCTCAAGGCAGCGTGACTGAGTCCGTGACTCTGACTGTGAGCGGATTTAACCCCCAAACCAGTGCAGCCACTGTGACCTTTGCAGGGGGGGCTCAAGCAACAATTACGGCAACCACTGCCAATAGCGTGACCGTCACCATTCCCCAAGGAGCCACCACGGGTGTGATCACGGTATCTTCAGCTGAAGGCAATGCCAGTTCAACCACCTTTACCATTGTGCCCAAAGACAATGTAACGGGCGTGGTTATTTTCCAATAACTTTGTCGTCTTGTTTGTCTTGGGCCTGTTCACCCAAGGCTTTGGCGACAACCTCTTGTTGGGCATACCCGAGACGCACCAATAAGGTGCCCAGACCGGTTTTTTTGTCTGTGTTTTCTCTTTGCAGCGTCAGGGCATGTAATAATTGCCACTCTTGAATAACCCCTGCATTGACCAATCGTTCTCCCAACTTAGGCCCTTGGGCAGGAGGCAGATTGGGCTGCAGCGGTTCAAAATAAGGGGATGCAACCCCAGACAATTGAATGCTTAAAGCCCGAGATAATTTGTCTTGGGCCACATAGCCCAACTCCAGTAGCAGGCTGCCCAGACGCTTGCCGTGGTTGGTAGGCTCTTTTTGGGCCA
>CAZRFI010000097.1:12793-15212 GCA_964598905.1 uncultured Candidatus Sericytochromatia bacterium
AAAAAAAAGCCCTTTCACCAGATTACCTTATGTGTATATCATCATACCTGTGAGCCAGGCAATTGGCAAAACTTGTAGAAAACAAGAAAGATGGTTTAAAGACTGTTTTCAAATTCAGCTTCTATTGTGTGTTGCTCTGGGTATACAAGTACATAACTGACACTGCTGAAAAATTTATCAAGTTTTTCAGTTGCCCGATCAGCAGTGGCAGAATGGGAAATCGTTCCCCAACGGGCCCTTAAAACCAAAACGAAATCATCCTGCTTGATTTCTTTGGCAATGAGAACGGGATGATCTTTGGCCGCCACAAGTTTAAACTCTGCTTCTGTGCTGATAAACCTCTGTTCAAAATAATCCAAAATCACATGTTGGGTTATTTGATTTGAATAGATACAAATAGGTATACCCATTTGCTTCGCCAAACGCAGGACGGATTCCATAAAGTTCAAAAAACCCACTTCAAACTCGGATTTTTCGGGAATATAGACAACAAGTCGGGTAAAAGTATGCATAGGCGCACGCAGTGTGACAACAAAAATCATTTTTTCTGTATTGGCCAAGACCTGTTGGAGAGTCGTACCAAAGACCAGTTCTGATTTTCGCGGCTGAGGTGTACGACCCAAAATCAGATGGGAAACATCCCTTTCTCTCGCAGTACGGACAATTCCACTAACAGCGTTGAGATCGATGCGGCTAATCGTTTTAACTCCGATATCACTGGCGGAGGCATGTATCATCACTTTCTCAAGGATTTGTCGGCTGCGCGAAATCCAAGCCTGGGCTTTTTCATTGTCTAAGACGACCTGAAGTGCATGGATGGGCTGTTTGGAAAGAGGGGATCTAAGTGCCGCAGCAAAATCCATTAAAGGTTCAATACTTGTGTCATTTTTGATTGCAACCAAAAGGGTTTCAGGACTTTTTCCAGGGGGTGTATGGATAATTTCAGCCTGTTCCAAAGCCAGTAATTTTCCAAATTTTTCTGCCACCAACGAAGCAACAATACAGGTGATCAGGATCAATAAAATGGTTCCATTGAGGACATTTTCATCTACCAATTTATTTTCATAACCAATCACAATGACGGCAATTGTGGCTGCAGCATGCGCACTGCTGAGACCAAATAAAAATTGACCTTGTACCCAGGTGTATTTAAACAATAATTGAGTTAACAGTGCTGCCACGTATTTGCTCAACAAAGCAACAGCTGTCAAGACTAAGGCAACAAAAATAGCTTGGGGCCCTTTAAACAAGACCCGAATATCCACAAGCATACCCACGCTGATTAAGAAAAAGGGAATAAATAAAGAGTGCCCCACAAATTCAATCCGATTCATCAAGGCCGATGTATGTGGGATCAGCGAATTCAATGCCAAACCTGCCATAAAGGCGCCGATAATGGCCTCTACACCGGCTAATTCAGCCAGATATGCAGCCAGAAAGATCATCGCCAAAACAAAGATATAGTGGGAGTTTTTTTCACCTTCGGTATTTGCAAAAAACCATTTCCCCAATTTCGGGTATCCCCAGAAAATAACAAATCCAAATCCAGCCAGAGATACACCCATTTTTACCCAGAAGAACAGCGAGAGATTGCCATGAGAAATGCCATTGATGACAGCTAAAATTAGCAAAACAGCAGTATCTGTGATGATTGTCCCTCCCACAGCAACGATGACAACTTCATTGTTGGTAATGCCCAAGCGACTGGCAATTGGGTATGCAATTAAAGTATGGGTAGAAAACATACTGGCAATCAATGTCGCAGGTAAATCTTCAAATCCAAGTATATATTTACTTGCAAAAAAGCCAATAACGAATGGAAATATAAATGTAAAAACACCAAAAATTATGCTTTTGTTTTTATTTTTTTTAAATCCATTGATATCAAGCTCCAAGGCTGCCAAAAACATGATGTATAACAGACCAATGGTGCCCAATAAAATAATGCTACTATTTCTTCTCAATAAATGCAGACCGTGAGGGCCAATCAGCACCCCCGAAAGAATTAAACCGAGAATACTGGGCAATCGCAAACGACGCATCAAAAAAGGGATGGTCAAAATAATACACAAGATTAATAAAAAAACCAATACGGGATTATCAATCGGAAGAGAGAATAAATGTTCTTTGTGCATGAATATCACCTCCAAATTGAATGTATTTTTGAATTTTCAATAATTTATTCAAAAAATTATTTATTTACTTGATTTGATTGAGTAGAACGAATAAATGTTAGCATAAAATAAATAAATTCCACAATTAGATGGGGCATTCGATTATTTTAACTATTTGCCACTAAATTTAATTTAGCTGTCAATTTTAGCTAATAATTATAAAAAATATTTTTTTCTTTTTTTTTACATGACATCAAGTGAGCGCAGGTAACGGCGAAAACCGTGCATGACCCAGAGGTGCATCA
>CAZRFI010000098.1:0-14937 GCA_964598905.1 uncultured Candidatus Sericytochromatia bacterium
AGGCCGACGATGACCTCGGTGAGGCCGATGAGTCTGACAGTGAAGCGGCGCCAATTATCCGCCTCGCCAATGCGATCTTGGCCAATGCCCTCAAAAAGAAAGCCTCTGATATTCACATTGAGCCCCAAGAGCATGAGTTGCGCTTGCGCTACCGCATTGATGGGGTTTTGCATACCGAACCCCATTTGCCCAAACGCATTGCCAATGCATTGGCTTCGCGTTTTAAAATTATTACCAATTTGAATATTGCCGAAAAACGTTTGCCACAAGATGGCCGTCTTCGCCGCCGCATTGGCGGGCGCAATATCGACTTCCGCGTTTCAACCTTGCCTTCAAAACATGGCGAGAAAATTGTTATGCGTATTTTGGATAATACCAATACCCAATTGGGTTTGGAAAAGCTGATGATCTACCCCGAGTTGCTCAAAGCAATCCGCGAGTATGTTCAGCGCCCCTATGGGATTATCTTTGTGACAGGGCCGACAGGTTCGGGCAAAACCACTTCACTCTATTCGATTCTGGCCGAGCGCAATACCCCTGATGTGAATATCTCGACCGCAGAAGACCCGATTGAATACGATTTGGCGGGGATCACCCAATCTCAGGCCCAGCCCGACATTGGTTTGACCTTTGCGCGCATTCTCAAGGCATTCTTGCGTCAGGATCCCGACATTATGTTGATTGGGGAAACCCGAGACAAAGAACTGGCGCATATTGCGATTGAGTCTGCGCTCACCGGCCACTTGGTGTTTACCAGCTTACATACCAATGACGCTCCGGGTGCGATTACCCGTTTGCAAGAGATGGGTATTGATGGCTTCTTGATTTCATCTTCGACCATTTGTGTTTTGGCCCAACGTCTTGTTCGCCGCATGTGCCCCGAGTGTAAGGTTTTATATGAACCCGATGATGCCTTACTCTATTTTGTCGGCTATCCGTTTTGGACGCCAGGCGGTGAGCGTATCAAAATTTATAAACACAACGAAGAGGGCTGTGATGCCTGCAGCAGTGGTTATAAAGGCCGCATGGGTGTTTATGAACTCATGGCCGTTAATGACGAAATGCGTGAAGCAATCAACAAAGATGCCGTCAAGTCCGTGATTCGTCAAGCCGCCAAACGGGGGGGCATGGTTCCACTTAAAGAGTATTCCCTGATGTTGGTGCGCGACGGTTACACAGACCTGGATGAGGTTTTGCGCGTGACCATGACGGATGAAGGTGCTGAAGACGGGGAAATTCCGATTGGCTTTTTTCCACCTGCAGATGTGCCCGAACCCCGTGAACCAATGATGATTGTGCCCCCGCGTAAGCCCGATTACCGCGCTCAACGCAAAGCAGAACAGGCCGCACAATCAGGTGCTGCTCAAGCAGCAGCCCAAGCGGCTGCTCAGGCTGCTGCTCAGGCTGCTGCTCAGGCTGCTGCTGGTTCTGCTTTTCCTACAGGGACAGCCGCCTCCTCCTCCCTTGATGCGGCTGCCAGTGATGCAGTTGCGATTGCCGCTGCCTCAGGAGAGAAAAAGAAGGGGCCGCCACAGCCCAAGGTACGTGGTGCCTTGCCCGCTGCGGGCCAATCCAGTGCCTCTGCAGGGGATCGATGCCCATCTTGCTTGGCCACTGTCGAGGCAGAATGGGAAACCTGCCCCTATTGCTTTACAACCTTAAAACAAAAAGTTTAAAATCAGCTGGAATAAAGAGGAGCGCTATTAAGCCATGACCCAGATCTTCATGGAAGAATTGCTGCAAATGGTCTTTGATAAAGATGGAAGTGATCTGCATATTTCTGCAGGCGTTCCGCCGATGATTCGTGTCAATGGGAAATTGGCACCCACCGATTTTGAACCCTTGTCCGCAGATGATACTCAAAAGCTGATTTTTAGCATCTTGACCAATGAACAGCGCAAGACCCTTGAGCAGACCTGGGAGTTGGACTGCTCTTATGGGGTGGTGGGGCTGGGCCGTTTTCGTGTCAATGTCTACAAAGACAAAGGCGCTTATGCGGCAGCTTTGCGAACGATTGCTTCAAAAATTCCCCGCTTTGATGAATTGGGTTTGCCGCCTGTGGTCAAAGAATTGATTAAAAAACCCAGGGGTCTTGTTTTGGTCACCGGTCCTACCGGGAGCGGCAAGTCCACGACTTTGGCTTCCATGATCGATTTGATCAATACTGAACGGGCAGAGCATATTCTGACGATTGAAGACCCGATTGAATATGTTCACGTCTCCAAAAAAAGCCTTGTCAATTCACGGGAATTGGGCGAAGATACCCGCTCGTTTGACAATGCCCTCAGAGCCGCCTTGCGCGAAGATCCCGATGTGATTCTTGTGGGGGAAATGCGTGACCTTGAGACCATTCGCCTGGCGCTGACGGCAGCAGAAACGGGTCACTTGGTCTTTGGGACCCTTCACACCAGCTCTGCGAGTCAAACCGTTGACCGTGTGGTGGACGTTTTCCCTCCACACCAACAAACCCAGATCCGCATTCAATTGGCGAGCAGTTTGGTGGCTGTTTTGTCGCAGACACTTCTGACGCGCAATACGGGTGGGGATTCACGCGGCAAGGGCCGTGTAATGGCGATGGAGATCATGTTGGTCACTCCCGCTATTTCCAATTTGATTCGGGAAGGCAAAACCCCTCAAATTTATTCTGCGATTCAAACCGGTGGGAAATATGGCATGACCACCTTGGAAATGACCATGCGCGATCTCTATCTGGGTCGTCAAATCACCTTTGAAGAAGCCATTTCTAAAACCAGTCGCCCGGATGATTTCCAGCGCCTGATCAATGAGAGCGGCCCCGTTGGCGGGCGTCGCTAAGTTTCATATTCGCATAGGAGGAAAATATGGCCGTTTACGCATGTACAGTAAGAGACGCCCGCGGACAGCAGGTGTCTAAGACGATTGAGGCTCCCAATCTGGCCCAGGCCAGAGCCAAGTTGCGTGAGCAAGGGCTTTTTCCTTTGGATATTACCGAGGCCAAAAAAAGTTCTGCTGGCGTGGGGGGCTCGATCAATGGCTTTCTGATGAAGCTCCAGAAGGTCAAACTCAAAGAAATGGTGGTCTTTACCCGTCAGTTTGCCACCATGATCAATTCTGGTGTGGCCCTGCTGCGCGCTTTGAACATCATGGCAGAACAAGCCACAAGCCCGCTTTTTAAACGAATTTTGGCTGAAGTCAGAGATGGGGTTGAAGAGGGTCGCTCCCTATCTGAGGTCTTGGCTGATCACCCCAAAACCTTTAACAAACTCTATGTCAGCATGGTCTCCGCCGGAGAAATGGGCGGGGTCTTGGACGAGGTTTTGAACCGTCTGGCTGTCTTTATGGAAAACAATGCCAAATTGATTGGTCAGTTAAAAGCAGCCATGACCTATCCTTCGGTGGTTTGTTTTATTGCCACCAGTATTTTTATCTTCCTGTTGAGCTTTGTCATTCCCATTTTTAAAGAGATGTTTGACTCGATGGGCGTGCCTTTGCCAGCCTTTACGCAATTGCTCCTGAATATGAGTGCACTCGTTCGGGGCTATTGGTTTATTATCTTTCCTTCATTTGGTGGCGCCGTTTGGGGGCTTGTGGTTTATATCAAGACCCCGATGGGGCGCTCTCAATTTGACCATCTGGCACTCAAAGCACCGATTTTTGGTGATATTGTCCGCAAGGTGGCAATTGCGCGTTTTACCCGTACCTTGGGTACCTTGCTGCGCAGCGGCGTCCCCTTGATGAGTGCTTTGGAAATTGTGCAGGATACCGCTGGCAATATTCATATCGCAGCTGGGATTGCCAAGGTGCGTGAGGCAGTGAGCGAAGGGGAAGGCATGACCAAACCTTTGGAGCAGACCAAACTCTTTCCGCCGATGGTGACCCAAATGATCGCAATTGGTGAAGAATCCGGGAATGTAGACACAATGCTGTCAAAAGTCGCGGATTTCTACGATGAAGAGGTGGAGCAAGCCGTTAAGGCCTTGACTTCTCTGCTTGAGCCCCTTATGATGGTGCTTATCGGAGGCATGGTGGGCAGTATTATCATTGGGATGTATTTGCCCATGTTCAGCGTTATCAGCGCAATTCAATAGCGATAGCCTGGGACTGCCTGTCTAGAATAGATGGCAAAGGATGCAACTGTGCCAACAGTGACAGAGCTTGAACTGGATGAAGTTCGTGATGCTACTTTGAGACAGAACATGGATCTGGTCTACAAAATTGCGCGCAACTACAGTCAGCGTGTGCAGAATCATTATGATGATTTGGTGCAGGTCGGTTCGATTGGACTGCTTAACGCGATTGAACGCTACGATCCTGAGCGCAAAGCCAATTTTCGTACCTATGCCTCCCATTTGATTTCGAGTGAAATCAAACACTATTTGCGCGACCAATTGCCTTTGGTACGCCCCCCCCGTGAATTGCAAGAACTATTACCCAAAGTGCGTCAGGCTGAAAACAGTTTGCTCTACGTTTTGGGGCGCGATCCTTCGTCTGAAGAATTGAGTGACCATCTGGGTATTTCTGGCGAAAAGCTCGATGAAGTGCGTCATATGGAAAAAAACCATTTTCCTGTTTCGCTTGACCAGGAGTTGACTTCTTTCCAGGACAGCCATACCTCTGTTTTGGAACAATTGGAGGACAAACGCCACAAGAGCTTTCAGTTGGCCCAAGAGGATCGGATCTTGTTGCAGGATGCCATGGGCAAGGTGCGTTTTCAATCTCGTCAGATTTTGGAGTTTGCCTTTTATCAGGATTTAACCCAAACGGAGATTTCCAAAAATTTGGGTATTTCGCAAATGCAGGTTTCGCGTCGCTTGAAAAAAGCGATGGGCGAACTGTGGGACACCCTCAATACCCGCGTCACTCCCTGGTAAGTTGCTCCAGGCCTTCGTCTCTGTTTAAACCAGGAAGTTGCGGCCTTCGTCCATCAATTGTTGGCAGCTGGTAAAGGTGCGTGTGGTGTAGATTTTGCTTACGTCATATATTTTCAGGGCTTTAAACGCCGGTTTTTCTGCGATTTTTTCAACATATAGATGCAGCATTTCGAGTTTGGGCGCACCCTGATTAAACTCGATAAACTGTCTTCCCACCTGCATGATCAATTCTCCTGAGGGCTTCTCGACCGCGATGCCGACAATTTTATCGTACATGGTACGCAAATAGCGAAAGCGATAGACCGACATTATTGGCCTCCTTCAGCGGGAATGGCACTCTTTTCTTTTTCCAGTTTGGCAATCAGGGCCTCTACGTCTGCCCGATCTTTTTCTTTGAGTTGCTCTGGCGGTACCGCTTTTAAATAATTTTGCAATGAGGCGATGGCCTCTGTGAATTTGCCCTGATCGCGAAAAATCAAGCCTTTGACTTTGTGCGGCATCGTGGCTTTGGGATTGATTTTGAGCACGGTATCGAGTTGAACCAGGGCCTTGGGATATTCTTTTTTCAGGCTGTAAATCAAGGCCAAGGAAATATAGGCCTTTTCAAATTTGGGATCGACGGCCAAAGCCTGTAAATAGGCATCTTGGGCTTTTGCATACGATTTTTGACCTGCAAAAATTTGGCCCTGCTGAAAAAAGTCTTCAGCACTGGTCTCTGCCCAGGCAGGGGAAATCATCAGATTCAGGCTGGCCAATGCCGCCAAAAGTGTGAGCGAAAGGGCTTTCATCAATACATACCTCTGTTAATGGTCTCCAAGCAGGAAGAGATCGCCCATAAAGCGCATTTCTTCATGTTCAATCGGTTCGGGGTTGGCCACTTCGGCCATAATAAACTGTGATCCGTTCGGATCTTTTTTGCGGAACCAGCCCAAAGAGCGGGACATTGAGCGAATTTTGTGTTTGACTTCCTGTGGGATCGAGCAGGAGAGCATTTCCGCCGCGAGCCGATCGCAGAAGTCCAATTGGCTGTTCATATAATGGGAAACCAGATTGACATAGTGGCGGTAAGCGACGCGGAAGTCGAGATGGAAATAATAATACATGGCGTCAACCAGCAGATTGAGGTTTTGTGGCTGCTGTTTGACCAATTCAGCCATATAGGTGTACGCGCCGCGCATGATCTCATCGAAGAGATCTTCCATTTCCTGTTTAAAATAACCGCGCAAAGTGCGCTTCATAAACTCCATCATCTCCCCTTCGGGGCTGACAAATGAATAGCGTTGGCTGAGGGTTTCCAGGGTGCGCTGAACGTTCATGACGCCAGCGAGATGTTGGAAGAGCTCTGGATAAAAGCGATTCATCAAGGCCAGCACGGCCAGCAGATGTTGGTCTGCTTTGGGGATTTCGTCGAGCATGATATAGGCAATGTATTTGTTGATTTTGTCGCCATAATCGTCGCCAGGCCATTCCAGGAACTTGAGTGTGGGTGACTGTGCTGCTTGGCTGTTGGCGGCGGGCAGGCCCTGTTGCAGGGCAAAGAGACGGGCCTGCCGGGTGGGGCCAGGATCTGCGGCGATTTGCGCAGGCTCTCTGCTTGCGATATGTTGCAGGGCAGAGGCGATCATGGCGACACAGAGAGGATTGCCGCCTGAGAGGCGGTGGGCAGAGACGATGACTTTGGGGTCGCTGATCTGGGTCTGATGGGCGAGTAAATGACCGGTTTCAAAGACGGAGAAGGGATGCAATGCCACACAGGAGGCCACATTGCCAAATTCTTGCAGATAGGTGGTGTGTAAGTCGGTTTCTCCGGCGATCACAAAGATCAGTTCTTTTTGAAAACTCTTTAAAAAACTGTGCCGGAACCACTCTTCAGAGCGTTCAAAGGTTTCAAAATTATCCAAATACAAAATCACGCGAAAATGGCTGGCCATTTGGTCGACGGCCTGGGCAAAGCGTTTGACAATTTCGCCTTTGGTATTGACCGTTGGTGGGGCTATCGGGGTTCTCTGAGCAGCCTCCATGGCTTGCATATTGCGGTTGACACTGCGGGCAATGTCTTTGACGTTTTGTTTGCCACCCGCACTTTTTTTAATATCGATGCTGGAGATCGAGCCATAGGCGGCTTTGACTGGGTTGACCCGAACAGGCCCTGAGGGAGCGGGGGCGGGGGCCGTTGTCGCTGGTAAATTACCGCCGGGAACACCTGGTGGCGACATATCTTTGATTAAATTGTCCCAAAAATCAAAGACCGGCTGAAAATGAGGCTTGAGTTGTGGTTCGGTATTGACCACAGCACGGGTCAATTCAACCACAAAACTTTCTTCAGCTGTGGCCTCAGATTGCGCAATTTTAGAACAGTCAAACCAAATATCTAAAGGTTGAAAGCCCAGTTCTCCCCGTTCGCAATCTTCATAAATGGTGCGCAACAAGGTGCTTTTGCCTGAGCCGACAGGGCCATAAAAATAAAAAAGATTGGGATAATCTCTGACTTTGAGCCCTGAGCTGACACGGTTCTCCATCTGACGGATAGCATATTTCACTGCGGCTATTTCAGCTCTTCTGCCAATCAGTCCCGAATAGAGTTTGAGAATCCCCGCTTTTTTTCGCTCAATAAAACTCACGCTGCCCGCCCTGGTTATAGAGTAAGATATCTAGCCCATTTTAACATGCTTGCTCTGATCGCTCAGGAGAAACTCGCTTCACAGGCCTAGCCACCCAGAGGAGCAATTGAAGAGCAATGAATCAGGGCTTATTTGTCTTATACCCACTTATCGACAAAATTTAAAAAACGCCAAACAGGGCATCTGTTACAATGACACAACTTCTTTGAAAATAGGCCGAATTTGAGTAAAAGTATTCCGGTCCAATCGATTATGCATCCTGGCTTGGAGTGTGCCCCTGCCGACTTAAGTGTGGCAGAAGTGGTGGCGTTGATGCACCAACTCCGAATTGGAGCGATGATCATTGGTACACCTGCTGAGATGGTGGGTATCTTTTCGGAACGCGATCTGCTCAATAAAGTGGTGGGGCCAGGCCTGGATATCCACACCACCCCGGTCAAATCCGTGATGACAGCTTCGCTTTTGACTTTGCCCGGCGAGGCAGATATCAATCAAGCGCTGAAATTGATGGAGGGCCACAATATCCGGCATTTGCCGATTATTGATGCCGCGGGCTGTGGGATAGGCATGTTGGGCATGCGCGACCTGATGAAGACCATGGTTCAGCATCTGGAGCGAGAAAACTCATCTTTGAGCCAATTAGACCGGCTCAAAGATGAGTTTTTGGCCAACACCTCACACGAATTGCGTACGCCTTTAAATGGCATTATTGGCATTGCCGAGTCGATGCTCGATGGTGCCACAGGTGAACTGAGTGCCTCTCAGCTGTATAATCTCTCTTTGGTGGTGGCCAGTGGCCGCCGCCTGGCCAATTTGGTCAATGATATTCTGGATTTTTCGAAACTCAAGCACCGCAGCCTGGAGCTCAATCTGCGTCCGGTCAGTTTACGCTCATTGGCCGATGTGGTTTTAACCATTTTGATGCATCTCACCCACAACAAACCCCTCAATTTACACAATGCCATTCCGACAGAGATGGTGGCCGTCTTGGCCGATGAAAATCGCTTGCAGCAGATTCTCTACAATCTGGTGGGCAATGCAATCAAGTTTACCGATTTGGGGCTGATTGAAATTTCGGCCCGCCAAGTGGGTCCACAAGTTCATGTTTCTGTCTGCGATACGGGGCGGGGAATTCCCCAAGACCAAATCACACGCATCTTTGAGTCGTTTGAGCAGGGGGAAGGTGTGATTGAGCGGGAATTTGGCGGCACAGGCATTGGGCTGGCGATTACCCGTCAATTGGTGGAATTGCACGGGGGCAAGATTTGGGTTGAATCTCAGCCCGGAGAAGGCTCGGTGTTTACCTTTGGTTTGCCAGCCTCTGTGGAATTGGCTGAACCTCTCTACCAACCCATGGCCAACGAGGAACTCTCACAGCTTCAGTTTTATCACGACGAGGCCCCTCTCTTTGAGGAGTCCGATGGGGTTCCGGCAGAAGGGGCCCGTGGGGATGGTTTCCGGATTTTGATTGTCGATGACGAGCCGATCAATGGTCAGGTCTTGGCCAATTTACTGTCTCTGGAGCATTACCAGATTTTTCAGGCCCGCGATGGAGATGAGGCCTTGCAGGCCTTGGACTCCAATACCCATTTTGATTTGGTCTTATTGGATATTATGATGCCGCGCATGTCGGGCTATGAGGTCTGTCGCCAGATTCGCCAGCGCTACCCGGCCACTGAATTGCCTGTGGTGATGCTGACAGCCAAGAATCAGGTCTCGGATCTGGTGGAAGGCTTTCAGATGGGGGCCAATGACTATCTCACCAAACCCTTTTCGAAAAATGAGCTGCGGGCCCGGATCAAGACCCATATCGAATTGGCCAAGATCAATATGGCTTACAGCCGGTTTGTGCCCCGTGAATTTTTGGGCTATTTGGGCCATGAGAGCATTGTGCAGGTGCGCTTGGGCGATCAGGTACAAAAACAAATGACGATTTTCTTTACAGATATCCGTTCGTTTACGACCCTGTCTGAGACCATGAGCCCCAAAGAAAATTTTGACTTTCTCAACTCCTATCTCAGCCGCGTCAGCCCCGTGATTCGTCAAAATCGGGGCTTTATTGATAAATATATAGGCGATGCGATTATGGCGCTTTTCCCCGAGAGCCCGGCTGATGCGATCGAAGCTGCCTTGGAAATGCTCGACGTGGTTTATGCTTATAACCCCAGCCGCATTGCGCGCGGCTTTGAGCCGATTGAAATTGGCTTTGGCATACACACAGGCTCACTGATGCTGGGCACCATTGGTGAAAACGAGCGCATGGAGGGCACGGTGATCTCCGATGCGGTCAATTTGGCCTCACGCATGGAGGGTCTGACCAAAATTTATGGCGCTGCGATCATTCTCAGCGAGCAGGTTTTGGCCCATCTGCCCGAACCAGAGAAATACCCCTTGCGCCCTTTGGGGCAGGTGCGGGTCAAAGGCAAAAATAAATCGGTGCGAATCTTTGAATTGATCGATCGCCGAGACACACCCGGAAATCGGCTGAAACGCACGACCAGCGAGCGCTTTGCTCAGGGCTTAGCGGCGTATGAACAGGGACTTTATGATGTGGCTTTGCTGGCGTTTGACGCAGTCAAAGCTCTGAATCCTGGGGATTTAGCGGCGGAGTTGTATGTGGACTTTTGTCAGCAGGCCCAGACTTTTGGCGAAGAACATGGCCCCAGCAAATTATATTCAGATATCAAAGGCCATTGAGTTTTCGTATTTTAAGGCCTCAAAAAGAAAGCCCCCGCATGCGGGGGCTTTCTGGTTTCTACGCTATTGGGACAGGGTCTTCTACGCTATTGGGACGGTTCTCTCTACATCAACGGTCAGGCTTTTCGGCCTATCTTCTGGCCGGAAAGGTGTTGATCATGTTCAACATGGTCAACCACAGGGGACGGTGTTGAACCCACATTCTTTCCACATCGGAATAAGCGGGGCGGAAGCTGCTGCCCACTTCCATGCCCATCGAGAAGGCATGGTGTTTGACATAGCCATAATCATCGGTCGTACCCGTGGTCGGGTAGAGCAATGTCAGGCTGGTGCCACCGTCATAGCCAATTTTGCTAAAAGTGGCATTGTACAGGTTTTTGTAAATATTGACTTCGGGGATGGGTTTTTCGGTGGAACCAATCGGCCAGAAGAACATATCGCCATAGGCATGGATATCCACAGAAGCGGTGATTTTTTTGCGGGTATACATATTCTGGACAGCCTGGGTTTCGGGCTCAGAAGCGGCACTGGGACCACTGTAAGTCTCACTTCCGGGGCTGAGCAGACCGTTTTTCCAACTGCTGGGGACGTTCATGCCCTGATAATTCCAGTAGGCATCAAAATTGCGGTTGATGTCGACACCTGAGCCATTGAGGTTTTTCCGTTGCCAGCTATTGCCCTGCTCAACCTGAATACGTCCGTCGACGTTGACCATGGGCAAAACAACCAGTTCGCGGGTATTGACCAATTCGGTGATCTGGGGATCTTTGCCATATTGGCTCAGCAATTCTTCGACCAAACGCATGGTGAGTTCAACGGGCGCCAATTCACGGGCGTGAACACCTGCTGTCAGCATCAGGGTCGGTTTGGCGGTGCGGTTCTGTTTATTGGTGACTGAAATGGACCAAATATCATTCTGAGGGGCTTTGCCTTGGGTTTTGAGCCAGCTATCACCCACGTCTTCCAAGGTGACCAGATTGGGGTGCTGAGCAGCAAATGCTTTGAGCTTTTCGGTCATTTGGGCATAGGTCATATAGCCGCCGGGCAGGCCACCGCGCACGTCCATGCTGGGCTCACGGCTTTGAGTGACTTGTACGCCTTGGGCTTGCATCGCCTGGATTTCGGCCTGGGTGACACGGGCTTTGGCTGTTTTTTGGGCAGGTTGTAAACCAAAGAGATCGACACCGGCGGTGCCCATATTAATAATTTGGTTGCGGTTTTGCCAGCGTACTTCAACCACCTGTTTGGGCTGACCAGCAGCAAAAGAACCCACGGTGGCAGGATTATTGCCGGGCAAGAGACCCTGAGGCAGGGACTGAATGCCACTGCAAGAGGCCAGGAATACACTTGATAAAAGACCCAATCCGACGATACTGCGTTTTTTCATAATTACCTCAGTTAATTTCAGTACACCAATCACAGTTTACAACTTAAAGATAGTCGCGGGAATATCCTGCTTAATCTCAAAGCTTTTTAACAAATAGCGCAGATAAGGTTCTGTGCCAGTACCTTCAAAGGCTTCCCAGTAGCGAATGGCATAGGTTTTGGGGTCGTAGGCCATGTGTTCGTACTGGATACGGCTGTCCAGCGTGTTGGGGGCGCTGGCCGTAATTTTGGCGACGTAGGTTTCCTGTCCGTCGACCGTGGTTTTGCCAATCAATTGGGCAGAATAAATCGGTTCAGCCAAGCGTTTGGCCATGCCAATAAAATCTGTTTGGTAAAGGGCATAATTATTGACCGACGCGATCTGATCATCTTTTTGATCCAGTTCGGTCGTAATAAAACTCAATGCACCACCGGGCCTGACTTTGACCCGTTTGGAGCCCACGCTGTAGAGCAATTTTGTGCCAGCGTTGCGGGGGGAGCTGGCCAGGACTTCGATTTTGACCTGGCTGCCCATTTTGTAAAAATGCAGGTGGTTTTCGGTTTTTTTACCGCTCTCCAAACCGCGCTCACTTTGGTGGGCGACCGCTTCGAGGGCGGGGGCATTGAGGATCCTGCTCGAAATTTCTTGCAAAATATTGGTTTTGCTGGGGGGGGCTACGGTTTCTTCGGCTGAAGCCTTGGGTGTTGTGGGTTTTGTGGCTGTTTTGCTGGATGTAGACTCTGTGATATCGCCGGGCAAGGCGCCTTCGTCTGAGCTGGCGACAGAATCTGACCCACCTGGACTTGTCCCCTTTTGCAGGGCATCAATGCGCCCTTTGATCGATTGAATAGAGCTGAGAATGCTTTGCATGTCTTGTGCGGCTTTGGCGCTGGGAGCCGGAGGCTTGGCGTATTGGCGCACATAATTGGCCTGTTCTTCGGTGAGAGGCAAGGTCTCTAACGATGCTGTGCTACGACCGCAGGCTGCCAAGAAGAGCAGGCTGACGCTCAATAAACCAATCACACGTTGTCGGTACATGGAAAACCTCTGGAACAGGATAGGGATTATATAGATTAAATTTAGATAAACTTGCGTTTAAATCGCAAGTTAACCAATCTTGATACGAATGGTGTGGCGCAGGGGTTCGTGGCTGTTTTTGTGAAGGGGGCCGTAGAGGGAGTCGGCATGGACTTTGTCACAGGCATTGCGGACTTTATCCAATAATTCATCGGAACCGCTGCGCTCGCTGAGTTTGCGCAGGATATCCAGATTGATCTGTTTGCCTGCTGCGCCCGTCATGGCTGGAGCGAGGTGCTCACGGGAGCGGTACTTGCCAGGAATGGAAATCAACTCGCTGGCTTCGAGCAGGGCCGTAGCCTGAACTTTGCTCGTGGGGCGCGCTTTGCGGGGTTTGCGGCATTTTGCAGGGTCGATTTCGTCTGCGGTGCTGCCGTGGCTGATGGCCGTGCGCAAAGTGGCCAAACGGGTTTCTTTGTGGGTCTCGAATTCCTCGAGACAGTGGGGATCTGTCAGACTGCGGGAAGAAATACACTCACCGGTGCGGCCCAAGCTGCCAGAAAAGTTCTCAGACACCCATTCTGCGTTCTCGGCTTCGACCTGCTCTTCGACAAAGTCAAAGCTCAACATGCAGGGTTGACCTGATGGCAACGTCAAAGGACCCGTGCGGCTGTGGCGGGGTTGGGGTTTGCCGAATTGTTCAATCAGGTGGAGAACGCGGTTCATTTTGCCTCGAAAAGGTGTTTCTTGATTATCATATAGTTAAGCTAGGTTAAAACTTGCTTAACCATGTCATAAATTTATCACAAGATTACTTAACTTTGCAATGTAGGCCAGGTGTTTTTGCTGAGAATTTCCTGAGAGGCCTGCAAAAAGTTTAATATAGAAGGTATGAACACACACACTTTAATATTTGCAACCCTGGTGGCATTGCTGGGAGCTTGCACACCTTTAAATGCCGTCAAGATGGATTACCAGACCGTCACAGTGCAATCCGCAACCGCAACGCCACGGATGTTGGTCGAAAAAGGCCGCACCCAACTCGACTTTGGCTCTGGTGATCGCCGCCTGACCTTCCAATTTTCACCGGAGTCCGTGAAAAGGGTCTTTGGCCTCAAAGCTTTGGTCGATTTTCAGTTGGCAGAAGGTACGCTGCAGGTGGGAGAGACAGTTTTGCAGCTTAGAGTCAAGCCAGAAAGTCTCAAAGAAGATCTCTCTTACGCACTCGAATTGATTGGACTGGCTGAAAATACCCGGATTGTTCTGCAGGGCAAAGCCTATGACCCATCTGGCAAAGTACTGGGTGAACTGAATTACAATCGGCTGATCACCCAGCCTGTAGATAGGGTCACTCTGGATCAAATGTTAAACACCCTTCAGACAGATATCAACGCCAAACGCTGAATCTCAGTTCCGAAGGGTGTTTCGTTCGAGATTAAAACTTAAAAGCCGTAATTGAGGAAAGCCTGGATAAGGGGCCCGTTGCTGTTGAGGCCTGGATAAGCCACCCGACTGCGAGAAGAACCCTCACCGGCTGTATCGACCATATATTCAGAGCCGGTAAAATAGCGCCAGCCAAGGTTTAAACCGAGAACCATATCGGCACTGGCTTGGTAGTGAACACCTGCAAAGGCGCCCCCACCCAAGGCCATGGCTGTGGGTGTTTTTTCCAGGCCGCTGTCCATTAAGCTACTGGCCAAAAGGCCGCCACGCAGGCCCAAGCTTAAAATCAGCTGACGCATGTACCAGCGTTTCATCAGACCGACTTCCAGATCGATCGGCAGGACCGAGGCGCCGGCATCCACACTCAGCCCACTCGGTACGCTGGCCTGGCTCAGATTGGCCTGTTGAGGCATGGCCAAGCCGCCCAAAAAGGTGAAATACAGTTCGGAAACACCCGTGGCTTCGGCCAGGCTGTATTCAATATCCAGTGAGGCCTGGGGCACAAAATCGTTTTTATCACTTTGGCCGTCAAAACCCAAGGGCACTGTTCCCAAACTGAACCCAATGCCCCAGCCCGATTTGGGGTGTTCAATCATCTGATCACCCGCTTCATAATCGCGGCCCACGATAATCGGCTGCAGGCGGAACTTGGAGCTGTCTAATTCGCGAACCTTGGCAAAACCCACTTCGACAGGCACTTCTTGGCCGTTTTGCAGGCGGTATTCGATCACCTTAAAGCCATGATCCATACCAATGCCCAAGGTCTCGACGGTTTCGCTGCCTGGGAGTTTGACATGAACCTTGTCGCTGGCCATGTCTGCCGTTTCGATCTGGTTTTTGAGGATAAAATCGTTCAAGCGTTTGATATCCGTGGCCAGACCTGTCGAGCCGTCTTTTGCCAATTTGGTCTCCGCTTCGGCAGACAAGACGTCTTCGGCATCTT
>CAZRFI010000098.1:14947-15172 GCA_964598905.1 uncultured Candidatus Sericytochromatia bacterium
CAATGTTTTCGGGGTCGGCAACGCCGCCTGTAGCGTCGCTGAGGGCATCCAGAATGTCGCTCATATTGCTGATTTCATAAGTTTTGCTGATCTGCCAGCTGGTATTCATGTTTCTGTAGAGCGTGGGTTCAGATCCACTCAGCTTAAAAATATCCAGTTCCAATTTGAGATCGGCCTGTAAATCGATCAGCCAGGTGCTGCTGTTTTTGCTTTGGCGGCGCAAAT
>CAZRFI010000099.1:0-15149 GCA_964598905.1 uncultured Candidatus Sericytochromatia bacterium
AAATGGAAACAGCAAAAACCCCTGAATCAACAGCCCCTTAACGCCACCCGTCAAGCTTGGTCTTCTGTTTTAAATTAATTCTGATCAATTTTGATCAATTCCGGCTCATTCTCAATTGGCAGGTTGGGGCCATTGGAAACGGGTAATTTTGCGAATGCCCCAACTGGTATCTGCAATATACAGATTCTGGTTGGTATCAAAGTCCACGGCCCGTGGGGAATCAAACGTCGCCACAGTGCGGGGAACGCCGTCTTTGATTCCCGCTGTGCCTGTGCCTGCGATGATTGAAATAGCGCCGGTGGGACTGATCTTAAAGATTTGGCGGGAATTTTCGCCCGGCACAAAAATATTGCCCCATTTATCCACGCGAATTTCGTGCACCAAGAAACTGGCTGAAGCACCCGTAGAGGCCTGTGTGATCGTCGCAAAAGTCGTGACATTGCCTGTTGCATCGATCTTGCGGATGGCATTGTTTTCAACATCGCCGACAAAAATATTGCCCTGACCATCAAGGCCGAGACCTTCGAGATGTTTAAAGCGGGCATTGGTGCCCTGGGCATTGACAATTGCTCCGACCACATCACCTGCTACGCGGGTGACCGTGCCGGTACTCACATCCACTTTCGAGACAAAGGCACAGCGTGATCCGGTCGGACTGTTGGGCTGCTCATTGGAGGAAACATAGAGGAACCCATCTTTATAATCGACCCCTTCGGGGCCCAGAATCATGGCAATGGTGGTGACATCGCCAGTCGCTGCATCAATTTTGCGAATGGCGTGGTTGCCTGTATCTGCGACAAAGATATTGCCTTGGTCATCCGTGGCCAGATCTTCGGGGGTGTTCCAGCGAGCGACGCTGCGGTGCACGCTGCCCACGGGATTGGCGGGCGGGGTATTACAAGGTGTTCCGGCAATGGCCGGCGGCGCACTGACGGTGCCAGACATCCCGATCACAGAATCTCCACTGCGCCACAAGAAGGTGCCATCGTTGGTAAAGGCATCAATCGTATTGTTGAGATTGGACACATAGATATTGTTATTGGTATCCAAAGTAATGCCATGCGGTTGTGCCACAGCCTTGTTGACAATCGAGAAATTGGAAAGATAATCGGCATAGCTGATCACGGGATTGGCCGTGGCACCATACATAAAGGAACCCGAATAGTTTTTCTCGACATTGGGTACGGGATCCGTATTTAGGCGCACAGAGACGTTGACCACTTCCCACTGAACGCTGAGATAGCGATTGGGGGTGCCAATAAAATTTTTCACTTCGCTAAAGGTGTCAACCAAAACGGTCGAAGTCGCACTGCCTGCGGGGTTGGTCACGGTCACCGGCCCTGTCGAAAAGCCGGGAGGAATAACGGCTCGGATCTCCGTATCGCTGATCACTTCAAAAGCGGTGGCGTTAAAGCCCGCAAAACTGACCTGGGTTGCAGAGGTATAGTTACTGCCTGTCAGGGTAATCACTGGCTTACCACTGCTGGTATCCACAGTCCCGAGTTGGGTGATAGTGGGAGGTTGGATGATCGGATAATTTTGGAATGTGGCATTGCCACTGGGTGTCACCACAGTCACATCCCCTGTTTTGGCTCCTGCAGGCACCGTGACTGTGACCGTCGTGCCATCGGCTGAGACCTGCGTGACAGTAGCTGGGATCTGTCCACCAACACCATTGCTAAAGTTGACGGTGGTGGCTCCTTGCAGGTTGGCCCCACTCAAGACCAATTGATTGCCCGGAACAGCCCCATTTTGTGGGCCCATGGCGGTCACAATCGGGGTATTGATGGTATAAGTGGGAGAGGGCAGTCCATTGCCACCATTGGGTGTGACGGTGATACCACCCGTTTGGGCGTCTGCGGGGACTTTAACCCGGATCGTGGTGGCCGTTTTTTCGAGAATGTCTGTTGGAGCGAGTGGATTGGCACTGCCTGTAAACTGCACAGTCAGGTCGGTCTCATTGGGTTTAAAACCGCTGACAGTTAAGACCACTTCGTCTCCGGGTTTACCCCCCGGTTTGTCGAGAGCCGTAACGGCCTGATTGACAGAATAGCTGCCCTGATTGCTGGTTTTGTTATTGTTGACCACGGTAATGGGCAAATTGCTGCCCGTTAAACCTTGAGGCACGGTGACAATCAAAGTGGTAGCGGTGGCTGCAGTGACCACGGCTGCGACACCGCCAATCAGGACCCGATTGCCATTGGGATTGTTGGGATCGTAAGAGGCGGCGGTGGGCTCAAAACCATCTCCCGTCAGGGTCAGGCTGCTGCCAGAGGAGCCATTGGTTGCACTCTGCGCTTTGATCACAGGAGGTAAAACCACGGGATTGCCGGCGGTGCCGCTCCCCAGGGTCACATTGCCATTGGCATCCACAGTCACGGTAGTGCGCTGTGTGACACCCCCATTGAGGCCATCAATTTTGACAATGGCATCCCAGGTGCCGGGAATGACCGCCGGAATATTGCCCGTGTCTTTTTTATCATTGGGCTGGGAGACAATGGCATTGGGGTTGGTGCTGGATGCAGGATCAGTGATTTGGAGCGAGATATTGCTATTGGTAAAAGGCTGGTTTTGGGAGGTGCGTACAACAATATTGATCGGTTGGGCATTTTGTTGCCAACCATTGGGAATGGGGTCGCCAGGGGTATAGGCCGGAATTTGGCCGTCGTTATCTGCAATGGCGGCAGCAATGGCAGCAGCATCAAGTTTGGCTGGATGAAAGATGTAATTGGCGCCGTTGGGGATATTGGTGCCAAAGGCCAGGTTATTGATCAGGGTTTGCAGGGCTGTGGTATTTAAGTTATTGATTAAATTTGGCTGAGAGGCCTGCAAGGCCTCGATCACGTTGGCCACCGCTGTGCTTTGCCAATTAAATGTCAGGGTGATATCGTCGCTTTGGTCCTGGGACAGGGAATTGTAAACTGCTTTGAGAATCCCGCCGTTGATAGCCTGTTTGCTGGTGTCGTAAGCCTGCACCGAAACAATCCGGTTTTTGCCTTTGGGGACAGCTTTGATGACCATATTGGTGGTATTGTTGCCAATATTGCTGACCGGCTTATACCCCTCTTCATTGTCAATCTGATTAGACAGATCCCCGCTTTTGACCCAGGCCTTGAGAAAGGCAAACCGGCTCAATTCGAGATTTTGAATGCGCATGCCCGGTGTTGCGAGGATCACTTTCAGACCCAATTCGTCCTGACCTGCGCGGCTTTTAATCAGAGAACTGGCCCCCTGGAGGGGATTATAAGGCAAAAAAGCATAGGTATTGCCGGGAACTTGGACCTCTTGGGCATCTTGGGGAAAATAAAAAGCGACTGGAGCAACCACTCTCTGTGTTTTGGCAGGGGAGAGAGCCCGATCGGGGGGGAAACCCGTACAGGCAACCAACAGCAGGGACAGGGCCAAACTGGCTCTTTTCACTGATCGCATCTCCTTTGGCCGGGTGATTGGCAGGACTCCGGCCCCGAAAACCGTGTTTTAAGGTCGAACGACATTGTTTACGATGAGCTTATTGCTCATCTTCTAGCTCATCTTCTAGCTTACCTTCAAATTTTCGATTAGTCCATGTTTTTGCAGGGAGGCATTGCCATAGTCCCATGTTAATCTGAAAGGATGGTCTTCAATGAAATCACCAAAGTCCCTGAGCCTAAAATGCCAGAACAAAAAAGTTAGGTAGTCATGATTCTCTTCCACCCCCAACGCAGCACCTTTAATCACCTCGACCCCAACAGCGCCGCATTGATGCAAAAGAGCGTCGCCTTTTTTGAAAATAAGGGCCTGGCCCAAATCAAACACGACGACCGTGAACGGCTCTGGTACGCAGATATTTTGGAATTTTTCAAACAGGAACAGGCCTTTGCCACCCTGTTGACCCCTGCCGGTTATGGCGCAGAAGATGCCCGCTGGGACACCTCACGGATCTGCGCCTTCAACGAAATTCTGGGTTTTTATAGCACCTCTTATTGGTATACCTGGCAGGTCAGCATTTTGGGTCTGGGCCCGATCTGGATCAGTCAAAACGAAGCCGTGAAAAAACAGACCGCCCAATTCCTGCAAGGGGGGGGGCATCTTTGCTTTTGGTGTCTCAGAAAAAGAACATGGAGCCGACCTCTACGCCAGCGATATGACCCTCAAACCCGACGGAAAGGGAGCCTACCTTGCCAATGGCAGCAAGTATTATATTGGCAACGGCAATCTGGCAGCGTATGTCTCCACCTTTGGCAAACGCCCCAAAATGAACGCATCAGACGGTAATGAATTTGTCTTTTTTGTCTCCCAAACCTCAAAACCCGAATACCACTGCCATCAAAACCTGATCAACTCTCAGAACTATATTGCCGAATTTGAACTCAAAGATTACCCCGTTAGCGAAGATGAGATCTTGGCTTCGGGCCAAGCCGCTTGGGACATGGTGCTCAACAGCATCAATATTGGCAAGTTTAACCTGGGTTTTGCCGCGATTGGCATGTGTACCCACGCCTTTTACGAGGCCATCAATCACGCCGCCAACCGCTCACTGTTTAAACATTTTGTGACCGACTTTGTGCATATCCGTCAATTGTTCATGGACGCCTATTGCCGCCTTATTGCCATGAAAGCCTTCTCCACCCGCAGCATTGACTATTTCCGCCACGCCAGCCCTGAAGATCGGCGCTATCTGCTGTTTAACCCCATGGTCAAAATGAAAGTCACAACCCAGGGCGAAGAGGTCATGAACCTGCTTTGGGACGTGATCGCCGCCAAAGGCTTCGAAAAATCCACCTATTTTGAAATGGCAGTTAGGGATATACGCGGCCTGCCCAAACTCGAAGGCACTGTGCATGTGAATATGGCTTTGATTATTAAGTTCATGAAAAATTACTTTTTTAATCCCCAGAGCTATCCCGAACTCAAACCCATTCAGGGTCTCAAAAACGACGATTTTTTGTTCAATCAGGGCAGCACCAAAGGCCTGAGTCAAATCCGCTTTCACGATTATAAAATTGCCTACAGGTCCAAAGACCTGCCCAATCTCAAGGTCTTTAACAAACAAATCGCCCGCTTTAAACAGTGGCTGGTGCTCTGCCCACCCAATCCCGAGCAGATCAAAGATATCGACTTTCTGCTGATAGTTGGCGAACTCTTTACCCTTGTTGCCTATGGCCAGCTGATTCTTGAATACGGCAGCGATCCCCAAAACGGTCTTGATGACGATTTAATTGAGCAGATCTTTGACTTTATGATTCGGGATTTTTCCAAATTTGCCTTACAGCTCTATAGCAAGACCAGCAGCACGAAGCTGCAACAGATCTTGAGCCTGCGCATGATCGCCAAACCAGTGGTTGACAAGTCCCGCTTTGAGCGGGTCTGGCAGAACCGGGTTTATGAACTTAAAGACGTCTACCAGATGCAGCCCTGAACTTTTTTTTGAGCAGAACCTATTCACAATCCGAAAAACCGGCCCAAAATCTGAATCAATGCGCCACAGACAAAATAGGTCGCAACAATGGCCGGAATCGCCAACCAACCTCCCGATTTTTTCTGAGGTTGCAGCTGATCCCTCACAGCCAGAAAAGGCAAGAGGTTGACCGTGTGGTAATTGGTCATGGGATAGGGCAAAAAAGCCAGCATCGGCGGTGCAGCTATAAAAAAGTAGAGCCCGCCATCCCCCAAGGCTTGGGCCATGCCCATGATGATCAAATAGCCCCAAAACGAATAGACATAGCGGTTGCTCAAGTACCAAATCAGTGAAAAAATCACGGCATAAGCGGGCAGAGTAAAGAGCAAATCCAGGCCAAAATTGAGTAGGGCTTGCGGCCAAGGCGTGGCCGAGGTCACGCGCAGCGAGCGAAAGACCGGCTCCGAAATCATGTGAAAGCCCTCCACCACCGAGGCCAATATACAGCCCAAGCTCACAAAGCGGACGTAGGGCCGAAAGCCTGAGAATAGCTTGAGCAGCGGCGTTCTTTGCCAAAGACTCAGGGCCAAAAAGAGCAGTACCATCAGGCGGGTGATATTTTCAGGTTTCAAGCCACCGATGATCAGACTCAGTCCTATTGCCAGGGTGGCCCACAGGCAATAGAGCGCGCCGGGCCAGGTCAACCCAGCAGGCAATTGAAGATTGGGCTTGAACACATTCCAGAGTTCCTTTTGCTATTTTTAATCACGTCTCTGGTGACAGCTTACATTCAAAATCCTGTTGAGGCCATTGGGCTGCATTTTGCCCATCGATTTGATTTTTTTGCCAGCGCTTGCGCAAAAGTACCAACATAAGTCAAAATAGACGCGTTTAGAAAGCGTCTTAGCAAAAAAACCTGGAATTGAAATGGACCTTGCATGAAAAAAATCCTGTTATCCACCTTTTGTTTAAGCCTTTTGAGCTTGCCCACCTGGGCTGTGGAATACAGTGGCCAAAGTAAATTGGCCCAGCAACATTACCCCATCCTCAAAAAAATTGTCTGCAGCCCCCAGCATTTTGGCGGGATTGGCAAAGACTGTGATTTGGACCGGGTTCGCGTGATCGGATCCTGGGCCTGGGTCAGTTGGAGCGGGGGTGAAGCAGGGGGCAATAGCTTGCTCAAATTGAGCGGTTCCAGTTGGAAACACATCACCGGCGGGGGCGGGGCCATGAATGCCGAAAATGCCATGCAAGTGGGACTTTCCAAAGCCCAGGCAGAGATGCTTGTGCCTTCTTTTGGCCTGGATATTGCCCGCTCAAGTGAGAAAATTAACCCCGCAGATATTGACTATTTATCTGAATGGGACTTGATGGTGGCCCGCAACACAATATACGCCCTTCATGGCCGCATCTTTCAGCACAAAGCCTTGCAGGACTATTTTGCAAGTTTTCCCTGGTATAAACCCAATCCCAAATACCATGAGGGACTGCTCTCAGCCCTAGAGAAATACAACGCCAATCTGATTTTGCAGCTCGAAAAGAAAAAGGGGTTTATGTGAGAAAACCCCTCAATTTGGCCGTCCTGCTGCTTCTGCTCTTGTCTGGCTGGCAGATGCCACCCAGTTTGGCGCTCAGCAAAGTAGATACACATTTAGTCAAAGAAACCACCTCTGAGTGGCTCAAAGCCAAACCCAAGGACAAAAAATTGGTCGGGCTGAGTATTGTCAGCGCTTTGGAACAAAAGCAGGCCTATAAAGGCCCCAAGGGCCACCAGGGTCGGCTCAAGGCTGCCAAGAAAATCAGTACGTGTATCAACTATATTGCCAAGGGCTTGATTCGGAAAAAGATCAAACCTGTGGTGGTCGGTGAGGCCGGTTTTTTATGTGCTATCAATCTGGGGTTTGTCAAGAAATAGCAAGTATAATAGCTAAAGAATAAAACACAGGGATACCTTACCATGCCGCCCTTTCAATTCCCCAAATCCGGTCGCAGCAAAGACTCACTGTTTAAAGCCATGAAGACCCTCAAAGAAAAAGACGTCAATTGGCGTGATGGTCAAGTCTTCAGCCTGGTTTTCTATGCAGGCGATGAGGTGCTTGAGGTGATCAAAGAGGCCCATGCCATGTTCATGTCCGAAAATGGTCTAAACCCAGGTGCCTTCCCCAGTTTGCGCAAATTTGAATCCGAAGTTGTGGCCATGTTGGCCAACCTGCTCAACGGCGACGAAAACACCGTGGGCAATATGACCACTGGGGGCACCGAAAGCATTTTAATGGCCGTCAAAACAGCCAGAGACTACGCCCGCAGCCGCAATCCCGAACTCAAAAATCCGGAATTGGTTCTGCCTTTAAGTGCCCATCCCGCTTTCGACAAAGCCTGCCACTATTTTGATATCACCCCTGTGCATGTGCCCCTGCGCGACGACATGCGTGTGGACGTTAAAGCCTTTCGCAAAGCCATCAGCGAGCGCACGATCTTGGGCGTGGGCTCAGCGCCAGCCTATCCCCACGGTGTGATGGACCCAATCGAAGAACTCTCAGAGATCTGTCAAGAGCGTGAGATTCCCTTTCACGTCGATGCCTGTGTGGGCGGCCTGATGCTGCCCTTTGTGCGCAAGCTCGGCTATCCGATTCGCGAATTTGACTTTAAACTGCCAGGGGTGACCTCGATCTCTGCCGATTTACACAAATATGGCTATGCCGCCAAAGGCGCTTCAGTTGTGCTCTACCGCTCGCCCGAACTCTGGCGCCACCAGTTTTATGTCTACACCGATTGGCCGGGGGGGATTTATCCTTCACCCACCATGACGGGCACCCGTCCGGGAGGCAGCATTGCTGCGGCCTGGGCCGTGATGAATTATTTGGGTGAAGAGGGCTATTTAAACATCGCCAAAGAAGTCATGACAGCCACCCGGTTTTTGATGCAAGAAGTGGAAAAAATCGCAGGCATTCACGTGATCAGCACGCCAGAGATGAGCATCTTTGCCATTGGCTCCGAAGAATTGGATATTTACGCCGTAGGAGACGAAATGACCGTGCGTGGCTGGCATTTGGACCGCCAGCAAAACCCGGCCTGCCTGCATTTAACCGTCAACCACGGCCATGTGCAGAGCACAAAACGCTTTGTGGCAGATTTGCAGGCCTCGGTGGCCGCTGCCCGCAAACTCAATTGGAGCAACGTCAGCTCCAAAGTGCAGGTCTCTTTGGTGCGGGGACTCTCGCGACTCTTGCCAGAGAAAGTGTTTAGCCAAGTGCTGTCGAAGTCCTCGTCGGTGGGCCCCAAAGGCTCTGCTGTGCCCAAACGCACAGCGGCCATGTATGGCATGATTGGATCATTGCCCAATCGGGGCGACGTGCGCGAAATGGTGCTCGACTTTATGGAACAAACCTACAAAGTTGAGAGCCCAGAATCTAAAAATACCAAAGACAGCAAAACCAAGAAAAGCAAAAAAGAGACCACGGAAAAACAGCCATGAAAATTTACCACAACCCGCGCTGCAGCAAAAGCCGCGAAACCCTGGCCCTGTTAACTGAGCGGGGCCAAAAACCTGAAGTGATTGAATACCTCAAAACCCCACCCAGTGTGGAAGAACTCGACCAGATTTGCCAATTATTGAACCTGGAACCGAAGGCTCTGATCCGCAGCAAAGAAGACCAATTTAAGGCCCTGGGGCTCTCGCTCAAAGATCAGCGCTCGCGCCAAGAATGGCTTGAATTGCTGGTGGACAACCCCGCTTTGCTCGAAAGGCCGATTGTCGTCAACGACGGGAAGGCCGCCCTGGGCCGCCCCCCCGAAAATGTATTGGCCCTGCTCGCTTAGCGGGTCAGAGTCCCACGCGAAACGATCCTAGATACCAAAGAAGAGGATATTGATCCCGCCATTGAGGCCGTGAACCAGCGAAGTGCCGTTGTCGAGGCTGTTGCTCAGGCGCAAATCACTGGGCAGAAAAAAGCCCCGATAGCCGAGGTAGACACTGGCCAAATTAAAAATGGGCAAATTCCAGGCCGCTCCCAGCCCAAATTCGGGCAGGGTCATGTTCTTGGTGTTGATCGGGGTGGCTCCACTGCCTTGATCAATGCTGCCGCCAAACAAAGTCGAAGCGCCAACATAACCGTAGCCCGAAAAGCCGAGGGGCAGCCCCAATTTGAGTTTGGCCCCATAATTCATGCCCATGAGCTGAGAATTGGTTGGTGTCGCAGTCAGAGAGCCTGTTGAGGTAAACATATGGCGGTAGCCCGCGTAGGGGGTAACTGTTGTCGAGATTTTGCCAATGCCCAGATCCAAGCCCAAAAGCTGAAAATTATACCCGGCATTGAGCTGCAAATCGACAAGGGTATCCCATTTGATACTGGCAATCGCCTGAGAGAGCAGATCCGATCCGCCTCCACCAGAAGAGACCGCCAAAGGTGGCACAAACGAAGAGAGATCAGGGGTAAACCCCAAAGCGCCTGAAACGTTTAAATTAAATGGCAGATCATAGTCCCCACGGAAATCAAAATAGGGTGCAATTCGCTGGGTTTTATCGGAATAGGTGATTGTGATAGCCTCCGCCTCGGGAACCGGCCCAAAAGAGGCCATTGCCGCTAATGACGCGCAGGCCAGGGTCAAGGTCAGTGTTGGGTGTTGAATTCTTTTTTTCATGATTTGCCTCACCTGTTTATTCTGTGTCTTTACTGTGTATATTCCGGCCAGTATAACATACCCTTTTGCCCAATTAATCTGCCGTTTCGGACTGGGTAAATTTATAGCCCACTCCTCGAATTGAATGAAAATGTCGGGGACGTGTGGGATCTTTTTCAAAGAGCCTGCGCAGCCGCATCACAAAATTGTCAACTGTGCGCAAGCTGCTGCCATCGTGAATATCCCAAACCCGCTCCAGCATTTCCTCTCGCGATAGCACCAGGCCCTCGTTTTCGGCAAAGACCTTAATCAATTTGAGTTCCAAGGGGGTGAGTTTGATCGGCTCTCCGGCCATACTGACTTCAAAGCGCTCGAAGTCAATTGCAATATCCCGAAATTTCAAACGGGTCAACTGGGTCTGGAGTTGGTGCCATTGCTGTCGTCGCAACAGCACCTGAATACGGGTCAGCAACTCTTCGAGGTTAAACGGTTTGGTTAAATAATCATCGGCCCCCAGACGCAGGCCTTTGATCTTGTCTTGTTCAAAATTGCGGGCGGTGAGAATCAAGACAGGGGTATAGTTTTTTTGACGGCGCAGGGCGTGGCAGAGATCAAAGCCGCTTAAATGGGGCAACATCAAGTCGAGGATGATCAAATCATAGGCCTGCTTTTGATCGAAGAGCCAGGTCTTAGCCACCTGGCCATCCGCAGCGTGATTGACCTGATAGCCCTCCAATTCAAGATTGAATTTGAGCCCATTGGCAATATGAGCGTCGTCTTCAACCAACAAAATCTGTGTCACCTCAGTGCTCCTCAAGGCTCTCTCAAACCATTTTCTCTACAGCTTAACAGATTCTCTTGCACAAAAAACAGAAAAGCCCGGAAAACCGGGCTTTTGAGCAATGGATCAAAACTGATTATTTGATCAGGGCTTCAATTTGGCTGCGTACATCCGCAGGAACCTGATTCCAGGTACCCATGGTCTCATGATGTGATTTGAGGCGCACAAAAGGCGTCTCGCGGTCTTTGAAACGGCCATCAAAGGAAGTGGCAATCTCTTTGAGCAGGCGCGACGTTTCGGGCTCACCCATGGCAGAGACATTCGAAAGCGAGATCAAAACCAACGTGGCTTTGTTATCGTCGATGCCGGCCATAAATTCTTTGGTGGGGAAGCTGGGCTGAGCCATCAACTGGGCCACTTCGAGGTCAGAGACGCCAGAATTGCCCATAATCCGACCCAGTTCTGCGGCCATGCCATTGTTGACCAAGGCTTTGGCGACATCCAAGCGGTGCGAAATTTCGGTCGCGCCCACCCACAGCTGTTCGCTGATCTGAGCGGTATCTTCGGTATTGACGACCGAACCATAGCCAAAATAGCTCTTTTGGGCCAGATTGGCATCGAGCTTTTTCATTAGCTCAGCACGGGCTGCGTTGACATCATTGGCCACAGGCTGCAAATTATCCGCAGCACCAGTGGCAGCTTCAGCTGCATTGGTGGGGGTTGTCGGGGCAGGTGCAGAATGGGTTGGCGCAGCGGTCGGGGGTTGCGGTGGCAAAGCGGCGGGTGTGCCTTTGGGGCTGGTGGCTTTATTGTAGAGATAATATCCCCCTGCAGCCACCCCAGCGACGACGGCGCCTACTGCCAAAGCTGTGACAGCGCCAGCCACCTTGGGCCCGCCGACTTTGCTTACAATTTTGGCCAGAGCGGGACCCGCAGGCACTTTTAAGCCCACTTTGCCAATCAGACCATTGACACTTTTCGCCACAACTTGAGCGGTGGCATAACCACCCAAATTGGATGCCGGCGGAACAAGTGAGCGGGTTACGCCAATCAAAACGGCACCCGTTGCAACAGTGGCAACCGTACCACCAATTAAAGCAGCTTTGCCAACGCCATTGCTTTTGTTTTCAGCCACAGGTGGCTGACCGATCACAGCACCCGGAGGCAGTGGTGCCACAGGCTCAACGGGAGGAGCTGTCTGAACAGGGGCGACAGGTGCAATGGGCTCTTCCTGTACGGGAGCAGGGGTTGCGGGCACAGGATCTGGCGCAGGCTCAGGCAATTCACTGGGGGGTTTGAGTACCGGCGGTTGAGCGACAACCGGAGGCGAAGCGGGTACTTCTTGCACAGGTGCAGCCGGAACTTCTTGCACAGGTGCTGGCTGGACCGGACTGGGTTGTGCAGGAACGGGCACCGGTTCCTCTTGGACAGGCGGGGGAGTGGGATCGACGGGAGAGGGGATGGCCGTCGGGGGTGCGGGTGGGGCCACCTCCACTTTTTGAGGGATGGTCAGCACCTGGCCTGGGTAAATCAGGTCAGGATTCTTGATCTGGTCTTTGTTGAGCGCAAAGAGCAGCGGCCATTTTTTACTATCACCGAGTTTGACCCCAGCAATGTCCCAGAGGGTGTCGCCCCGTTTGACCTTGTAGGTGTCAAGTTTGACTTGCTCACCCGTTGAAAGCGATTCCGCCCGTTGGACCGCAGGCGCAGCTGCCACCGGTGCGGCAGGTTGAGGCCTGACCGTTTCGGTAATCAGCGGAGCGCTGGCGACTTGGGCGGAATTGGGATTAAGATTTTGCATCTGAATAGTCTCCCGCGTGTCGTTGTAATCTTATATTATCTATAGGCCAAAATTATTAAACATTGCTTATTTTTATATTAAGTGTGCTTAACAATTACGGCTGGGGGTATTTGCGTTGGATCAACTCCAAACCTGCTTCAAAGATCTCATTAAACAATTCGTTTTGGCCTTGGCCTGTGCGCTGAGACAAATTGAACAAATCCCTGCGCAGATCCTTTTGGAGTTTGAGACTGGGAGACTTGAGGTACTTTTTGCGTTTGCGACCAGTGGACTCATCTTCAAGCTCTTTTTCTTCAATCCGAATGGCGTCAAAGATCGTGGGCAAAGCCCCGTTTTCAAAGCGCTCCAAAATACGCAATTGCATCGCCTCGTCATATTTGCACAACCCCAATAATTGATGGGTTGAATTGGCCAATTCGCGGCTGGGCATGGCTTTGATGCGCTCCCGAACAGAATCACTCAATTGTTCGGCAATCGCCCGCAAATTAAAAAAGGTCCGCCGAGAAATATCCAAGGTCTTAAAAATAACCGTGGTTTTGTGTCGTTCTTGCCCGTATTTCAACGCGTCAAAATAATGTTTAAACTGTTCTGCTTTTTCGAGAATACTCAAATCCGAGCGAAAGAGCGTTTCGGTGGTTTCGAGTTGTTGGGTTTGGCGAAAATCCGCTTCGTTTAAGATGCGCACAGGTATACGGCTGTAATTGGCTGGGTCTTGCACGGCCAGGCGTTGGAAAGCCAAAAGCCGGTGATAGCCCGCCAATAAAACATGTTCATGGTTAACCGCAATGGGGCTGATCAGCCCGTTTTCCTGAATACTGCTGATTAAGTGGGAGAGTTTTTGTTCGTCAGCGGCTTTGGCTTCGGGAATTTGGATCTCTTCAAGAGACAAATAATGTTTGTGCAGGGTCTCAATCATGATGATACTCGCTTGCTGATTCAAAATTTAAGCGTGGCCAATGAAGGTCTGTCTTATTCTAGCAAAAGCAAGCATCAATTTGCTGAGAGTTTGTTGCCAAGCGTTGCCGACAAGCCAACATTTAGCGAATCAGGGAGAGGTTGCCCAATTCAAAATGCCAACAGGGGCTGCCTTCAGGGTCAACCTCAACCAATTGACGGTAATTGTCAAAGGCAATCAGGGTATTGCCATTGGGCAGGCGTTTACAAAAGCTCGGGTGGGGCAAGGGAATGCTTTCGGTGCCATTGTATTGCCAGAGGATCTGGCGGTTGGGAGCGACCTCGAGCACCCGATCATTGTGGGTATCTGCAATTAAGGTTGCACCCGAAGCCAACCGCACGGCATATTCAGGTGAAGAGAGTTGATTGGGCCCATTGCCGACGCGCCGGGATTGTCCATAAGACCAAATCACTGTGCCATCGCGGCTGATCTCTTTGACCATTTGCAAGGCCCAATCGGCAAAGAGAATCGTGCCAGTGCCCTGTTCTGCGGCAAAATAAGGACTGACGATTTGTACCAGGTTTTTGTATTCCCAGATCACCTGACCCTGTTTGGAAATCTCCACCAACCGGCGGTTGCCCTGATCGGCAATCAGGGTATGCCCGCCCAGGGTGCGGAAGGCACTGCGGGGCTGGTTGAGCAAGCGCTGCTCTTTGCCGCCAATACTCAACAAGACATCTTGACTGTTGCAAAGCACTTCAAGCACGCGCTGATTGCCCGTGTCGGTGATCAGCAGCGTCTCGTCTTCGGTTTCGGATATTTGCTGGGGGCGTAACAATTTCTGTTTTGCGTCTCCGCCAAAATGCCAGAGTGCTTTGCCTTTGCGGTCCAATAACATCACATAGTGGTGGGTGCGATCAATGCTATAAAGGGGGTAATGGCTTTCGGTTTCTTGGAATTGTTTGACCTTGGAGCGTTGGGCGCGCAGGGCATCCATTTCTCTGCGAACTTCGAGTAAACGCTGGAAATTGGCCATCAGACGGGCATTTAAGGCATCGAGTTGTTTTTGCTGGTCTTCGCTTTTTCTCAAGCGTGTGATCAGCTCTTCCATGCTCGGCATTTTGTATTGGTAAAAGGACTGCGTGTATTGCTCACCCGCCCCCTGCACGTCTTCGGTGATCTGTTCGCGTTGGGCCAAGTGATCCAGTAGCGAAGACCATATAATCCGGCGTTTATTGGGCAAAAGCTCGACAATCTTTTCTTCATCGACCAAGATCAGATTTTGTTTTTCACCGCGGATCACATGTACGGGCAGGTCCATACGCATGCTCTCACCCATTTCCTCGCGGAAATAGAAACACTCATTGACCAAATCACCCTCTTGATCCAATTCCAAGACGCGGTAATTGCCGGCATCCACGATCAAGGTATTCAGATTACTCAAACGCTCGGCATAAACCGGGCCAAAAAGCCCAATTTCTTCACCAAAGCTGCGCAAAACCGTGCCATCGGCGCGATTCACTTCGAGCACCCGGTTATTGCCTGTATCTGAAATCAGGCAGGTGCCTGAAAAGGTCCATTGTAAATGGGAGGGCAGATCCAACTGGCCCTCCTCAGCCCCGCCCATCTCGGTCTGGCCATATTGCCAATGCAAATGCCCCTCGCGATCAAAGGC
>CAZRFI010000100.1:0-4043 GCA_964598905.1 uncultured Candidatus Sericytochromatia bacterium
CGCGATTCAAGAGGTGAAGTTCTTTGCCTGTTTGATGGAGACCCAGCTCAAATTGCTGCGGGTGCAATTGCGCCAGGTCATGTTCCGGCGGGGGTATAAAAAAGAGAGCCGGATTCGCTATTTTGTCAAAAAACTCTCGATTTTATTGGAATTGTTAGAAACCTTTCGCCAGCTCTACCTGACGCGTATTCGCAGTGGTGAAATCTGGATTGACGAAGAGGTACAGCGGGCCTTTGTGCTCAGCGATGAATTTTTATCCTACCGCCTTGAGTCGATTTTAATCAGCCTCAACGAATTATTGGAGTCGGGCAATGAAATGGTCTGGTGCCAGGGCTTTCAGGAATTGTTGCTGACCTCGTTGCAATCAGAGATGAATTACCGCGAAACGATGGGTATTTTGCATTTGCATGATCGCAGCAGTGAAAGTACCCAAGAGACCTATTATTATCGCCTGGGGCTGCTCAAAAAATACATTTCCGACGTGCTCTACTTGGATATTCGCAACCTGCAAAAAGACCGGGCCTACCGCAATTTGGTGGCTGCAGCGGGTGCTGCCCTGGCTGCCACTTGGGCCGGATTGATCGACCTGCAGCGCTTTTATTGGCTGCAAAATCTCGATCTCGAAGGGCCTCTGCCCTCTTCGGATTTTGCCCTGCGCTTTTTTCTGATTGTGATAGTGGGGGTGGTGGCGTATATTTTTAAAGACCGCATCAAAGAGCTGACGCGGGAGTATTTTTATTCTCGGCTGAAACAGTATTTACCCGATTACGAATTTTCGGTTTTTTACCATTCGGTCATGCCGGGCCAAAGCGGTGAAGAAAAAGTGGGTTTTGCCCGGCAATATATGCGTTATCTCAAAAAAGATGCCCTGCCTGCAGAAATTGCCTATATCCGCGAGTGGGGCCACCCCAACAAACTCGAACCCGAAAGGGCCGAAGAAGTTATTCACTATTCCAAAGTGATCAATTTTGAAACCGACCTGCTGCGCAAAAAATTTGCCCATATCCGCTATATTCGAGATATCTCGCGTTTCTCAATCGATGAGTTTTTGCTGCGGATCGACGAACCAAATAAAAAACTGCGCTATTTTGATCAGAACAAAGGCATCTCGACCATGAAAGCCCCCAAAGTCTACCATCTCAATTTGATCTCGCGTTACGCCGTGAGTGAAAACCACGAAGGCCATTGGCAGCCTGCCAAAATTGAATTTGAACATGTCAGGCTGGTTTTAAACAAAAAAGGCATTGTGCGCGTCGAGCCTGTGCTGGGGCGGGGAGAGTTGGGTTATTTGGAGGCAGATTTATGAGCTACCAACAGATCTTGCAAACCCTGACCGGCTTGGGCCTGTTGCTCTTTTCACTGCGTTTTCTCAGCGAGGCCCTGGGGGATTCGCTCAACCGGGTGCTGCGGCCCTGGCTCAATCGGGCCCTCTCTCGGCCCTTTAATTGTCTTCTGCTGGGGATGGGCCTGACCACCTTGGTGCAGGCCAGCAGTATCACCGTTTTGACCAGCATGGGTTTGCTCAATGCCTTTGTGATCTCGCTTGAACAGGCCTTTTTATTGGTTTTGGGTGCCAGTCTCGGCACAACGATCAAAGCCTGGCTGTTTACCCGTCTCTTGCAAACCCACGCAGGCGCTCTATTGGTGGGTGTGTGCAGTATCGCTCTGCTCTTTGTCCACCACAAGCGAATCCGTGACTATCTGCAAATGGCCATGGCAATTGGCTTTGCCTTCTTGGGGTTGCAAATGTTGGCCACCTCCTTGGGACAATTGGTGCTCGACAAGGCCTTTTTGGGCTATTTTTCCAACCAACAGGCCCTGGGCATTTCTGGCGAAGCTTTTGCCATTCTGGTCGGTTTGGCCCTGACGATGATGGTGCAATCGAGCAGCACAGTGGTGTTTTTGCTGCTGCAATTGGCCAGCCAGGACTCACTCGGTTTTGCCGCTGGCACAGCCCTGATTTTGGGAGCCAATCTGGGCACCACCTTTCAGCCCCTTTTGGCCTCAATCGAATACAGCAAAAATGTGCGCCGCCTGGCTTTTGGCTATTTTCTGATCAAAGCAGCAGGGGTGATGGCCACCTTGCTCTTTTTCTCGCTGTTTTTGCGCGGTGTCGACCGCCTGATCCCCGGCATTCCGACGGGTGACAATCTGGTTTACCATCTCGCAGGCAGTCATTTTTTGTTTAATCTTTTGACGGTGGGAGCCGCTTATCTGCTGATGCCCTTTTGCCTGCGCCTGCTCTATTTTTTGATTCCCGGCACAGCGGGCCCGCAGAACCTGTTTCTCTACCCAGTCGTGAGGCGGATGTTGCGGCAATCTCCCGACAAAACCCTGTTTGAGGTCGAAGAACAATTGCAAAACCTGATGCGCTTGACCTTGGATCTGGCCGACCAGGCGCTGCAGATCATGCACCAACCCGAGAGCTTTAAAAACCGCAAGAGTGAAAGAGAAAGCCATTTTCAGCTCTTACGTGAAGGACTGTATGAATTGTTGGTCCCCCTCAGCCGCAGCAGCACAGATAGAGAAGAAAGAACAAAAATCCTTGCAAACTTGAACCGACTACAGGCCTGTCAATTGGTCCACCAAAAGGCCGATGATTTACATGAAGAACTTTGGCAAGGTATTTCTTTGCACGGTTTTCAATTGCCCGCAGAACTCAAAGACCTGATGCCCGAATTGCAAAAAAATTATCATGGCGTGTGGTTGCATTATTTTGGCAAGGGACCTGCGCCTTCAGAATTTGAAAGCCTGGAAAACCTCTGCTTACGCCTGGAAGAACGCTATTTGACCTGTCATTTGGATACCCGTTCTGAGGCCGCCTATTATGCCTGGATGCACCATCTTTTGGCAGAGTTAAAAGAATTGCTGCGCCTGACCCAGCAATTGATGCTACTGGAGACCGACTAACCCCATTTATGGAGCTGCCCCATGAAAAAAAGCCCTGGTGTCACCAGGGCTTTTTTCTTTGTTTAGCTGATTCGCTTGGGATTAATTGAAAATCGGTTTTACTTGCATGTCAACCACAGGAGAGACTTTGATCTCTTGGTTGATTTCAGCAAAAATCACAGCAGCATCGCGGCTCATGGCACTGATCATGCTGTTCAAATTGGCACGGGGATTGACCACGTCCATGACATAGACATTGAGTTGAGCATTAAAATGGGAGATCCGCAGGCCATAACGGCTGTTGAACTGACCCAGGGCTGTGCGGGTGGCTTCGGGACGGAAGCGAACCAACACCTGTTGGTTGGCGGCAGGCGCTTGATAACGTTGAACCAGGGCAGGGGCGGAGACGGAAGCGGGCATGGAGGAGGACTGACCACAGGCGGTCAAAAGCAGAGCGGCGGTGATGATGGGGAGAATTGTTAAAGTTTTCATAATTTGTATATTTCCTTATATCTGACAAGTGGGCTGATTTAGCCTTATGGTTAATTTAGTGTTTTCTTAACCTTATGTAAGCCATTATAATTACTTTCGGATAGAAATGTCAATATGAGTAATTATATTTTTTTACAGAATATTTATGGCTTATTAGTTATAGAAAATAAAACTGCCCTCGGAACTCAATTTTTCTTCGGGTATAATGATTCAAACTGCAGCTCTAATAGGGGGAATTTTGAATCATGAAACGCCTGCGCCTAAGTCTCTTTGCTTTGGGTTTGGTCATGTTATCGCCACACTCACAGGGGTGGGCGGCCTCCCCCCAGGCCCTGGAAAAAGCCCAGGCCCAGACCCAGGTTCAAAGGTATTCCCAGGAATTCTCCAAAAACCCAGAAAATTGGCAGGCCCTTTTGTTCAGGGGCAATGCCTATGCCAAATTGGGCAATCACGGAGCCGCCTTGCGCGATTATAACTATATCTTGGAGCGCAACCCCAATTACCTCGACGGCTATAAACGCCGGGGCATGTTGTATGAACAGATGAAACAATGGGACAAAGCCATCGACAATTACACCTCGATGATTGAAATGCACCCCCGCAACGATCTGGGCTATATGTTAAGAGCAGATGTGTTTGCCAAAAAAGCGCATTATAATCAG
>CAZRFI010000100.1:4143-15086 GCA_964598905.1 uncultured Candidatus Sericytochromatia bacterium
ATCCACCTCTACCGCGCCAAAGCACTCCTCAAATTAAATAAACCAGATATTGCTTTATATGATTTAGAAAATGCCATCAATCAAGACAAAACACTGGCCGAAGCCTATTACCTGCGCTCAGAATTAATGCGTTCTCAGCAAATGTGCAGCAAAGCCCGTCAAGACTTACTCAAAGCCTGTCGTTTGGGATATGGTCAGGCCTGTAAAAAAAACATCACAAATTGCGTAGAAAAACCGGCTTCGACTCCCGCTCAGCCACCATCAACGCCGCCCGCCGCTGCAGCACCTGCGACCCAGCCCGCGGCTCCCGCCAAAGCAGCGACACCGCCCGCCTCAGCTGCGCCGAGCAAACCGGCGAGCGACAATTTGCCCCCAGCCACACGACAGGCGCCGCCCCCTGCCGCCAAGCCCTAAAAGGGTCTGTTTTAGCGCGCATTGTGGTATTCTGACAGCATGGATTTTTACCCCAAACACCCAAGGACATGAGAGCCATGACTATTTCACAGGTCTTTGTTGCCGGTAGCGGTCTGATGGGGGGCGGAATCGCCCATGCCGTCGCGGCTGTCGCAAAGCTGCCCGTCACTGTTTATGATATCTCCCCCGAAATCACAGCCGCATGCCGCGCTGGGCACGAAAAACTGCTCAAAAAATTGGCCGAAAAAGGCAAAATTGCCAGTGATGCCATCCCTGAGATTTTGGCGCGTGTTAGCTATACCTCCTCCCTCGAAGCCGCTGCCGAAGCCGCTTTGGTGATCGAGGCCATTCCCGAAAAAATCGACTTAAAAAAACAATTTTTTGGCCAGCTCGAAGCAATTTGCCCAGCTGAAACGATCTTTGCCAGCAATACCTCTTCGCTGCCAATTACCAGCTTGGCCAGCGCCACCCGGCGCGGTGACCGCTTTATTGGCATGCATTTTTTCTCGCCTGTGCATTTGATGAAATTGCTTGAGCTGATTCGCGGTTTGGAAACCTCTGATACCACCTTTGAAATAGTCAAAGCCTTTGGCGAAAAACTCGGCAAAGAGGTGATTGTCGCCAACGATTTCCCCGGATTTATTACCACCCGTTTGGGCATGGTGCTCTTAAACGAAGCCATGTTTGCCCTGATGGAGGGCGTGGGCAGCCCTGAAGACATCGACCTGGGCATGAAATTGGGTTTTAATCACCCGATGGGCCCTTTGGCCCTGGCCGACGCAGTCGGTCTGGATATTTGTCTCCATGCCATGAATACCCTGCAAGAGGGCTTTGGCGATCCCCGCTACCGGCCCTGCCCGCTGCTCAAGCGCTTGGTGCAAGCGGGACATTTGGGTAAGAAGACCGGCCGCGGCTTTTATACTTACGCCTGAGGAAGTCAAAAGATTTATGAATGAGCAAGAAATACACGAACATCTGATGACCCGCACCTTAAAATTGGCGCGCAAAGGCTTTGTTAAAATTGCGCCCTCTCCCTTTCGGGGAGCTTTGTTGGCCCAGGCAGACAAAATTGTCGGAGAAGGCTATCTCGCCAACCGCGACGCGGTTGATGGTGAGATCCACGCCCTCAAAGCGGCAGGCGAAAATGCCAAAGGGGCCACGCTCTATGTCAATTTAGAGCCCGCCTATGGCACCAGCAAAGGAATCAATTTGGTAGATAAGCTGCTTGAAGCCGGGGTGGCCAAAATTGTGGTGGCCCTGCGCGATCCCAATCCCAATGTCAGCGGCAAAACCCTCGAAGCGCTTCAGCAAGCGGGTGTAGAAGTTGTGGAAGGCGTGATGGCCCAAGAGGCCAGCCAGCTCAATGAAATCTATTTAACCGAAGTGAGCACCCGTCGGCCCTTTGTGCATTTGCTCACGGCCATGTCCCTCGACGGAAAAATTGCCACCCGCCTGCAAGACAGCGACGGCATTACCGGCCCCGAATCACGGGACTACGTGCAACACCTGCGCTCGCGCTATGACGCGGTCATGATTGGTGTGAACACCATTTTGCAAGACAACCCCATGTTAAATTGCAAGGCCCTGCGCGGCTGCGATCCCTGGCGGATCGTGATGGATACCGAAGCCAAAACCCCTTTAAATTCCAAACTCTTTTTGCGCTCCGATCCCAATGAACCCCGCCCGCCGGTCTTGATTGTGATTGGCTACGGGGCCCATGAAGATCGTTTGCGCTCTCTGCGCTTGGCAGGGGCCGAAATCATCCAATGCCCCGATGAAGCCAGCGAAGACCCCCGTGTGGACCTTACCCGCCTGATGCCGCTTCTCTACAAACGCGGGATTACTTCGGTCTTAATCGAAGGCGGAGCCACCTTGCGGGGCAGTGCCCTGGATGCGGGCATTGTCGACAAACTCAGCTTTTTGATTGCCCCCAAACTGATCGGCGGGGCCGGTGCCACCAGCGCCATTGGCGGCGATGGGGTCGGTTTTGTGCACGATGCTTGGCCGATTAAGCGCATGGAATGCCGTCCCCTGGGCACAGATCTGCTGATCGAAGGGTATCTCAAATAAAGCTGACCGCTCGGCTTCTGGGCCGCTTATTGCCCGAATTTGCTGCCTGTTTGGCTGAAAGTGATGCGGGCCCAGGCCAAAGACTTGAGCAAATTTACAGCCCAAAGCCAGGCCTGAGTCTGGTCTTTGGGTCGTGGGTGTTGCAGATTTCTGTGCAGGCAGGACAGCCCCACATCGGGCTTTTGCCAGCGCGCGCCCCCCGTCCAATAACAACAAACACAGCCAACACAGCAGACTCAACCCGTCTCTCACCCAGCCCGTTTGCCATGCTCTTGCGCAAACACCTCAAAGGGGCGCGGCTGAAGACAATCAACCTCGTCGCAACAGATCGCATTCTCACTTTGGCCTTTCTGCGGGGAAATGAGACCTGTGAACTGGTACTCGAACTCACTGGACGGCACTGCAATTTTTTCTTGTTGAACTCTGAAAAAATTCTGCTGGGATTTTGGCGCAAAGACCGCTCTCACTTGCGAAAATTACAGGTGGGCTGCCCCTACCAACTGCCCCCAGCCCCCCCCGAATACCGTCAGACATTGACCCCCTTTGAAGCCCAAATCGCTGAATTGCCTGCCGATGGCAGCCGTTCAGCATTGCTCTGGCAAACCTGGGAGACCGAGCTTCGCGGCCAGGCTTTCAAGGCCCAGATTCAGCAATTGGATCAGCGCCTCAAGCAGAATCAAAAATCCCTGGCCCACAAGCTTGTGTATTGGGAGAATGCCTTAAAACGCAGCGAAGCCGCTCCGCAACTGCAGAGAGCGGGGGAATTATTACAGGGAGCCTGGAACAAAGCCCCGGCCCCAGGAGCTTGCAGCATTTGGGTGGTGGACTATTTTCATCCTGAGCAGAAAGAAGCTGAAATTCCGCTTGATCCGGCCCTGGGGTTTCAGGCCAATTTGGCCCGGTATTTCCGCCAGGCCCAGCGCTTAGAAAAAACCCAAGCAATGGCCGAAGGCCAATTACTCCAGCTCTGGCAAGCGCAAACCAGCCTTGAAGCCTTTGCGATTGCATGGGGCCAGATCCGCACACGGGGCTTAGAGGCACTGGCTTTGGGTGAGTTTGAGAACGTAAAGCAACTGCTGGCTCAGGCAGAGCAAACCGCTTTGGCAGCAGGCCTTGCGCAGTTGACTTCATCGGATCAGAACCCACGTCGCATGCGGGAAAAGGCTGCAAGGCCCTGGCGGGAATACCACACCCCCCAAGGGGCAATCATCCGGGTGGGCAAAGGCGCAGAAGCAAACGAAAAATTGCTCAAATTGGCGCGCGGTCAGGATATTTGGTTACATACCCGTAATTGGCCCGGCGCTTACGTTTGGGTGCCCTTACAAAAAAATGAACAGATCAGCCCCGAAACCCTCAGGGCGGCCGCCCTTTTGGCCTTGCATTTTTCGCAGCTGCCAAATGAAAACAAAGCTGAAATCATGTATACGCCGTTTAAATTTTTGCAAAAACAGCGAAAAGCAAAGACAGGAGAGGTAAGTGTGCGTCAATTTAAATCCCTGATCGTGAGTCATGATCAGGCTTCTTTGGCAGGACTTTTAACATCCAAATCCGAATAAACCCCCTAATTTTATGTTTTTTTGAAGAATTTGGCTCAAGCGTCACATTTACAACTTGCAATCTGAAAATAAGATCGGTTATGCTAATGAATAGCTTATTTGTTAAGAAGTGTAAACAGGGTTCTTAATTTAAAAGGGTTTTTAAGGGTTGTCTTATGGCGATTATCAAAGAATCAAAAAAACGCCTGCTCCAGCATCTGCAGAAAGCAGAGAAGCTGCATGAGCAAGGTGAACTCACCGAAGCCATGAAAGAGTTTCGCAAAGCACTGCGTTTGGCTGAAACAAAAGCGGAAAGTGAGGCGATCCTGGCCTCGCTCAAGGAGATCAAAGAACTGATCGGCTATGTCTCCACGATGGAGGAAGAGGAAATTCCGCTCGGAGAGAGCTTGAATGAACTGTTCAAAGAACATGCCAACCGGATTTATGGCGTCTTAATTGCCAGCGCGGCAGTGGTTTTGCTGGGGGTATCTGTAACGGCTTTGAGCAATAATGTTGGTTCAAGCGAACCTGAGCCTGAAGCCAGTGTCAATTTTACCGAAGACAAGGTGGGCAAAGGCGAAGGGCATTACAAAGAAAACCCGGATTATGGTGCCCATTCGATGGGTACCAATCCCAAGTTAAAAATCGAGGACAGTGATTCACGCATCACGATTACTTTGCCCGATGAATTTCTGGCTCCGTACCCCGAGAAATACCTGCGCGATCAGGCTTCCTTGCTCGCCTCACCCGAGGCCAAGGCGCCGGTGCTTGCCAGTCTCAGCCGCAATCAAAAATTGCCGATTCAGGGACTCTCGCCAGACAAACAATGGGCCCAAGCTGAATTTGAAGGCAAATTGGGTTGGGTGCCTGTGGCCATTTTGGCCGATGAGCGCCTCAAAAGCCCTGAAGAAATCGACAAAGCAGTGCTCGAAGAGATGGGGCAAAAATACTGGGAGATTGAAATCCAAGGCGATCAGGCCCCGTTTAGCTACTTTTTACATGTCAATGCCCCCAGCCCCGAAAAAGCGGGCGAAGGCCTGGTCTCAGCTTATAGCGCCTATGCTTCACGCCAATTATTGGAAATGCACAATTTGCACGCCCAGACGCGTCTGACCAAGATCGAAGCGGAGGCTTCTGCGCCCGTGGTCAGCAGCGATCTAAAATCTGTCAGTGTGAGTTTTCGCCTCTTTGGCATCAACGCGCAGGACAAACGCGAAGAAATTGGCAGCAAAACCCTGATCATCCGTCAGGACTCTGAGAGCAAACGCTTTATCTTAAAAATGCCGCTCGAAGGGGTTTAACCCGAGAATGCGCCGCTGCGGTGATTCTAAAAAATCACGTTAAGGCCATTGCCCGTGCTGGTAATCCGGGTCATTTGCCCTTCGATAATCGCATCTTTGGTGAATTTTTCGACAATCAAATTAAAGGCATTGCCCTGCTGTTCGATGCGGCCAAAGCGATCTTTGAATTTGGCCAAGTTTGCCAATTCCACCCCAAAGATATCCAAAAGGCCTTTGACGGGAATGCCGACCACGCGAATATCTGTGGCTTCGTAGCGAATCACATTGCCCGGACGCACACTTAAACTGCCCGTCATTTGAAAAGGGATATCTGGCAAAAATTCGGGCATGACCAATTTGCCTTTGGCCACCAAGCTATTGCCGGGTGGGGTGCTTAAGACCGTCTCTTTGAGGCGTTTTTCATTGGAGAGCGCCAAAATACTCTGAAATTGTTTGTTCAATTCGGCGCTGCTGATCTCAATATCTGCCTGTTTAATGCGCAGGCGTACCGGAGGAAGCTCGGGGGCAGCAGGCGATGTTGAGTTGGCCAGAGAACGGACGCCAGCTGGCGATTGCACAGCCATGGGGGCAATGGTACTGCAGGAGACAGACAGGCTGAACAGGGAGCCGAGCAAGAGGGATTGAACGAGCAGACGTTGAGCAGGGAAAAAAGCCATGAAAAAACCTCAAAACCACAAGATGGAATTCAGGTTTTAGTATAACGCAAAAATAAAAGCGGAAAAAGGGGGGAAATGAAAAGAGAAGGAAGAGGCAGGGGTGCAGGGATTCGAACCCCGGAATGTCGGAATCAGAATCCGAAGCCTTACCACTTGGCGACACCCCTGTATTGTTTATAACAGTAAATTTATGATAACACAGGCTCCGGATGCATGGTATAGGTTTGGGGGATCAAATCAGGGGCAAAATAGTCTAAACTGAATCCCTGAAGGAGCGAACATGACACAGCAAATTTGGAGCGCCTTGGGCGCATCCCTCACACAGACCCACTTCCCGATTGTGCTATTGGGAAGTCTTTTACAATTGGTATTTCTCAAAGGTGCACGTTTTCCCCGCCGCCGCATTTTGCTGCTGTTTTTGGCGCATTTGGCCTTTCTGGCCTGCAGCCTGGTCAATGCCTGGAGCCACGTGCTCAGCCCTCAGACCTTTTATCTGCCTGCACAAATAACGGGTTACGCGGTTTTGGCCAGTTTATTCACCCATTTGCTGTTTGAAAAATTCCTGCCCAGATTGGGCTCACGGCCCCCGCTGATCATGCAAGATCTGTTCTTTGGCGCTTTGATGCTGTTTGTGGGCTATTTAATAGCTTCTGTTGCCGGCTTTAACCTCTCAGCCTTGGTGCCCACCTCAGCGGTGCTCACGGCGGTGCTGGGGCTGGCATTGCAAGACACCCTGGGCAATTTTATCAGCGGTTTGACGCTGCAAATGGATCACTCGCTGCAGGTCGGCGATTGGATTCGCATTGACGGCGTCGAAGGCCGTGTCAGTGAAATCCGCTGGCGTTATTTGGCTTTGGAAACCCGCAATTGGGAGACCGTGATTCTGCCCAACAGCCTCTTGATGAAAAACAAGGTGATGGTCTTGGGCAAACGCCGGGATCAGCCCCAAAAATGGCGGCGCTGGGTGTATTTCCAGGTGGACTACCGCTTCTCTCCCTATCTCGTGATCGATGCCGCCAGCAAAATGCTGCAGCGGGATTTGGCCTTTTTGCCTGCTGTGGCGACAGAGCCCGCGCCCAATTGCATTTTGATCGGCTACGAAATGGGCTATGCCAAATACGCCGTGCGCTATTGGCTGACAGATTTGAGCATCGACGACCCCACCGATCACGAGGTGCGTACCCGCCTGTATTTTGCCCTGCAACGGGCCGGGATCTCCATGGCCCTGCCCGTACAAACCCTGTTTATTAACCAGCGCAGCGAAGCCGATGCCAGCCAAGAATGGGAAAAAGAGCTCATACAGCGCATTGCGGCCCTGCGGCAATTGGAACTCTTTCGCTCGCTGACAGAAGATGAACTGGAACTTTTGGCCCCCAAGCTAATCCCCGCGCCCTTTGGCCGGGGCGAGGTACTCACCCATCAGGGGGCCGAAGGCCATTGGCTGTATATGATTCAATCGGGCAGTGTCTCGGTGCGCGTCCAAAACGATGCAGGCCAGATCCGCGAGGTCAACCAGCTCCATGCCGGGGATTTCTTTGGAGAGATGTCGCTTTTAACCGGCGCGCAGCGTACAGCCACCATCGTGGCCGTGAACGATGTCTTTTGTTACCAATTGGACAAACAGACCTTTCAGGAAATCATCCAGCACCGGCCGGATCTGGCTGAATATCTGGCCGATGTCTTGGTGCTGCGCCAAAGCCAATACAAAAAGGTCAAAAAGGAAATGGCCCTGAGCAATACCGAAGAGCCCCCAGAGAGCCGCGCAAACTTGATGGAGCGTATATCCCATTTCTTTGGGCTCTCGCAGTTTAAATAGGCCAGGTCTTTAGGTAAAAGGCGCTGCCACGGCCTGTTTGCGCAATTCACGCTCGCCTCCGGCCTTTTTGACCGCGGCTTCGATGCCTTCGGCATCTAACTCTTGGGAATAGTGAATTTGATCATTGTGAAAGAGGCGCTGATTGAGTTCTTCGACAAAAGCGGGATCTTCTAAAAACAGGCTCATTTCTTTGTTGTAGAGGGTTTGAGAAATGTTCCCATCGGCGTCTTTGCGCATAAACGGGCTGCCCAGCGAGCGGCCGATCATATTCGCAGAGCCGACCAAGGCCCGTTTGCCATCGACCGAGACCGCTTTGGCGTGGATCTGGTTGCTGTCGCCTCCGCCACTTGGGTTGCTGTAAGAAAACAGGCGGATATCCCCTTTGGCACCCGACTGCTTTAATTTGGCCAATTGGTAAGCCGAGAGCAAATTGGCAGCGCTAAAGACCCCCGCTGCCAGGGGCGTTTCGGCCACCACCACGTTGACCTTAACCCCGCGCATCATGGCCTGACCGAGGTGCTCGATCACCGTGTCATCCGAGAAAAAGGCCTGTTCGATTTGAATTTCGTGTTCGGCTTCGTCGATCATTTTGACCAAACCACGTTCAATGTCCACCTGCCGATCGTCGGTGACCAGGGTCTGAACTCCCGCCGTTGAGCGGTATTGGCCAGAAGCCTGAAGCTTGGCCAAACGGGCATTGAGATCGGCTTCACTATTGAGTTGCTCGTCGAGAGAAGCCGGAAGCGGCTCTTTGCGAAACTCGTACCAATTTTCCAAAAACTCGCGCTGCACCTGGCGCACGCCCGGTCCCGCCATTTTGACCATCAGATCGTGGTAAGACTGCTCACCCAAATAGTGTTTGCCCAGATTCATCCCACCCACAGTGGCCTGTTCGCCATCCACCACAAGCACTTTGCGGTGATCGCTGCGCAAGATTCCCTCGCTAAAAAAGACCCAATTGAGGTTTTTGTCCAGATTGGCTTTGGCAGCAGTTTTGGCAGCAGGACTCAGGCCCGAAGCTTCAATTTTGGCCTTTTGTTGCTCTGCAGCCTGTTTTAACATGCGGGCACTGGCCTCACCATCTTTGGCATTGCCTTTCCAGCTATTAAAGATAAAGCGGATATTGACGCCATCGGCCGCTTTTTGGGCCAAGAGCGCGGCAATTTCTTTGCCGACTTCGTCTTCGGTATACATAAAGGTTTCCAGATCAATGCTGGTCTTGGCGCTGCTGATCAGCTTTTTCATTTCGGGGAAATACTCTTTGCCATTGACGAAGAGTTCGACCCCATTTTGGCTGGTCTGGGTTTCGAGGGGTGTGTAGCGGTGCTGCGGGGTTTCGAGTCGGATGCCATTTTCACTGTCGAAGGCCAATTGCAACGAGGTTTTGAGATCCACGGGCTGGCCTTGGCCCAGGTCGGCCTGTTTGATCTCAACCTTGCTGTGGGCCTTGACCTCGGGCAATTTACCGGGGGATTGGTTGAGCAACATTGAAAAATCCGAAACCAGGTTGCCAGATTTGAGAAAGTCAGACAAGTGGTCATGGCCGAGTTTGATCGCCGGGGTTTCGCTGGCATCGAGGTGCACTTCGACCCGGCCTTCGGCGTGGACCTGTTTGCTCTGATCTTTGCCCAGCGCCATTTTGACCTGAACACGGGTCTTGTCGGCTTGGCCGATTGCCACTGCGCTGGGGCCATTGACAGCCGAAGATCCTTGAAAAGGCACAGCTTTGAGATCCACATGCAAATGGCCATCTTTGTCGATGGCCAATCGGGCTTTGCTGCTGTCGATCCGATTCAGGGTCAGGTGGGTGTCTTGGCCCAGCGGGATTTCGAGTTTTTCGAGTTGGGGCCGCAAGATCAGGCGATTGCCCTGTTGCTCGGTTTTGAGGGTGAGGGTCTCTTGGGCCTGGGCGGGTACCTTTTGGCGCAAGCTGCCGCGAATGCTCTGTTCGAGTTGGCTGAGGATTTTGGCATTGGGCATCCAATTGTCTGCGAGCTGCGCTTCGAGTTCGCCTTGGGGATTGACCTTGAACTGCACCTCAAAATTGTCCCAGACCGGCACTTTGAGAATTTTTTTGGTCACTTCGAGCGAGAGGGTATAACTCTGGGTTTTGGGATCAAATTTGATGTCTTTGATCAGGGTGCTGGTGTTCTGGTCTTTGTTTTCTTGTTTGCTGCCTTTGAGGGCCTGAAGAGCGGGCATAAAGCTGTCTTTGTTGAGCGAAAGGCGGCCTGTGTGAATCGTGCCGGAGATATCCCCTTGGCTGCGCTGCTGGATTCCATCGCGGTCGCTCATTTCGAGATCGAGGCTGGCCATCAGGGTGCTGTCACTCAATTGGGCCGTAAATTGTGAAGAGGCAATGGCATTGGAGCGGGAAGAATAACTCGGGGGGGCTTTGCAGACCAACTCTTCGGTTTCGACAAAACTGACCTTGGGCTGACTTTTACCTGGGGGTTTGACTTTGAGCACATGATCTTTGGGGGCTTCGGCTCCGCTCAGTGCGGCGGGCTTTGCGGGCGGGGCCTCACAGACCAAGGGTTCGGGTTCGGGCATGCTGCAGACCAAGGTCTCTGCCAGGGGGGGGGGATAATAAGGGGCGGGGCCGCAGGTCAAGTCACTCACAGGGACACCTCAGAGCTAAGGGGAATGATTCAAGGGATTGGTTTAAATATACCCCATTGGCCGACAAGTCTTGCCCTTTTCGAGCAGAATTAAACCCTTCCTGACAGATATTTGGGCGACAAGAGCTCAAAAACCTGTTCTGTTTTGGTTAATTCGATCACGCTGCCAGGCTGAAACTGCAAATGCAGTAAGACCAAACGCACTTTGGCTGTGAGCCCTTCATGAAAACAGCGGATCAAAGTGCCCAGACCTGCGCTGTCGATTTGCTCGACGGCGCTGAAGTCGAACAGGATCATCTGCGCCCGTTGCAGGGCCTCTTGAAATTTGCCTTCAAAGGCCTCTTGCGTGGAGGCATTTAATTTGCCCTCCATGTACATACAGACGGTTTCGGGGTCTTCCGTCGCTGTGATTGAGATAAACATTTGGGGCCTCATTTCCTGTCTTGATAGTTTTAGCTTAAAGTTTGCAAGGGATGAAAACTATCAGAAGCAGGAGTGGGAATGTGTCAGAAAAATCTGACAGAGGGGGA
>CAZRFI010000101.1:0-15012 GCA_964598905.1 uncultured Candidatus Sericytochromatia bacterium
GGCAGACCGGCGGCGAAATAAATGATAAAGACAGTGCCTGCCACCACAATCGTGGTACCCAAATCGGGCTCGGTCAGAATCAAGAGCAGAATGGCTCCGACAGGCATCAAAATCTGGCCTTTTTCGAACAGACTCAATTTGCGCGCATACGGATGACCCAGAATCGTGGCCAGATAAACCACCAAAACGGGTTTGGCAATCTCAGAGGGCTGGAAAACCAAGCCAAAGAGGTGAATCCAACGGGAAGAACCTTTGCTGGTAATCCCAATCCCCGGAATATGTGTGGCCAAGAGCAGGACAATCGCGACCACCATCAGCGGGGTAATCCAGCGCGGCAATTTGTAGATATCTATTCGCGAGGCGGCAAACATGCCAATCAGCCCCAAAACCACGCCCACCAATTGTTTTTTAAAATAATAGCTGGCGTCGCCCATTTGGGCCTGGGCCACATGGGCGCTGGCACTGAGAATGCTGACCAATCCCATCACCATCAGCAAGATGATGATATTTAAGAGAAAATAATCGATATGGTGGTTGGGACGGTGGTCTTTGAGCACCTGATTGACAAGTTCTGAAGGGGGTTCAGCCTTGAGGCGCTGGGCCCGTTCACTGCGTTTCATGGTTGGCCGGGTTTTAGGGGGTGAGCGCAGCAACATCTGCTTTGAACCTCTCCCCTCTCTCCTCAAAATTGTGAAACATATCGTAGCTGGCGCAGGCCGGTGAAAGCAGAATTTGATCTTTTGGCTGAGAAACCCGCCAAGCCTGTGTTACGGCTTCTTCCATCGTGTTGGCCACACTGATTTGATTATACTCTCTTTTTTGCAATTCCTGGGCAAAATGAGGGGCGGCTTCACCCAGCAATACCACTGCTTTGACGCGGGAGCGAATCAGATCGATCAGGGCTTGCATGTCTCCGCCCTTGTCGCGGCCACCGGCAATTAAGATCAGCGGTGGCTCCAAGCTTTCGAGTGCTTTTTGGGTGGCCAGATAATTGGTCGCTTTGGAGTCGTTAATAAAAACCCGGCCCTGAACTTCTGCGACTTTTTCCAGACGATGGGGAATGCCTGTGACTGTTTTGAAGGCGCTTTGCACCGCTTCACGTGAAATTTTGAGCCGGGCCGAAATGGCCAATACGGCCAGATAGTTTTCTTGGTTGTGGCTGCCGAGCAAAGGCAATTCTTGTAGGGGCATTACAGCTTCGGGGCCTGCGGGCATTTGCCGCCAGAGTTGCCCGGCTTCGATCCAGGCCCAGACCTGTCGCCCTGCTTGGCGCGAAAACCACTGCAGGGGTTGTTGGGTGTGTTGGGACAGGGCTTGGCACCAGGGATTATCGGCATTGCTCAGGCTCCAATCGCTGGCATCTTGGGCCTGAAAAATCCGGCTTTTGATTTCAAAATAGCTTTCCATGCTGGGATGGCGATCGAGATGGTTGGGGTAGAGATTGAGCAAGAGCGCGATTTGGGGTTTAAAACTGTAGGTGGTTTCGAGCTGAAACGAACTCAATTCAGCCACTATCCAGTCCAGTTCTTGGCCCACAAACGAAATCAGGGGGGTGCCAATATTGCCCCCAAGTCCGGCCCGCAGACCCGCTTCTGCCAAAAGTGCGTGAATCAAAGTGACGGTGGTGGTTTTGCCGTTGCTGCCCGTTACGGCAATCACGGGTATCCCGAGAAATTGCCCAGCCAACTCGATTTCGCTTAAAACCGGAATGCCTTTTGCTTGGGCCCATTGAAAGGGTTTGGCTGTGAGCGGAATGCCCGGACTGGCAATGATGGCTTCAGCCTGACTGATCCATTCGGGGGTGTGCCCGCCTTCTTCCCAGGGAATTTCCAGCTCGGCCAATTCTGCTTTGATCTCCCCAGAAATGGGGCCGCTGTCGCTGAGACTGACAATATTGCCTTTGTCTTTGAGAAAACGGGCGGCAGCAATGCCACTGCGGGCTGCACCGAGTACAATGACCCGGCGTCCCAGCCAAAATTCAGCTTGTGTTTTGTGCATCTTAGGGCAAGCCGTGGGAGCCATAATAGCCAATAAAGGCGATCAGGCAAGAGAGGGCAGCCACAAAACCAAAACGGTTGACAACCTGGGTTTCTTTCCAGCCCCCAAGTTCAAAATGGTGGTGCAGCGGACTCATGCGCAGTAAGCGCTTGCGGGTTTTTTTAAAATAGGCGACCTGCACAACCACCGATAAAGCCTCTGCAACAAAAATAATGCCGACCAAGATAAACCAAAACTCCAAATGTCCCAGCACCGACATCACTGCCAGAATACCACCCAAACCGAGTGAGCCTGTATCTCCCATAAAGACCTGAGCCGGGTGGCTGTTGTACCAGAGAAAACCCAAACAGCCCCCAATCGTCGAAAGTCCGAGAATCACACCGGGTTGCAGCAAAGGGTCGGTCAGCCCGCCTTTGAGAATCAGCAGAGCACTCAAAGCGGTCAGCGTTACCAAGGCCACGGTTGAGGCCAATCCGTCGAGCCCGTCGGTTAAGTTGACCGCGTTGGTGGTCGAGACAAAAAAGAGCACGACAAACGGCACAAATAGCCAGCCCAAGGGCAAGCTCCAGTTGATAAACGGGATTTCAGTGGTAGGCAAATGCTGAGGGGGACCAAATTGCAGGTAGGCGCCCAATAAAAAACCAACAAAAATTTGCCCTGCCAATTTTTGTTTGGGTGTGATGCCTTTGTTGTTCTTGAGCCAAATTTTTTGAAAGTCGTCGATAAAGCCTATTGCGGCGCTTAAAACCACCAGCCCCAACAGTATCAGGGTGTGGGGGGTTGGGCGGGAGAAGAAAAAGGTCACCAGCAGGACGGGAATCAAAAAGATGATGCCACCCATCGTGGGCGTGCCGCCTTTGCTCAAGTGCGACTGTGGGCCCTCTTCGCGGATATGTTGCCCCAATTTGAGGCGTCGCAGCATTTCCACGGCATAACGACCTAAGAGCACAGAGATCAGTGCTGTTAAGGGAACAGTGCTGAGGGCCAGGAGGGTTTGCATAGAGAGGAGAATCGCTTCCGCAAGATCGTCTTCTCCATGTTACGCCCACTGATCGGCGATCATCTGTGATAAAAGTGCCTCTTGGCCCCCAAAAACCACTTATTTTTTATTTGCGGGCGGCGAGGGCGAAACTTTGGGCAAAGGCGGTTGGAAGAGCATTTGGTTGAGTTCCTCAGGCACGTTGATAAAACTCAGATAGAGCTGTTTGCCATCGGCTGAGAGCACATAATAACCTGAGTTGATCGGCGTTTTATTGCCAATTAAAATCTCGCTTTTGCCCGAGGAGGTGGTGATCTCCAACTTGAGTGGGTTGGGTGCCAAACCAAAGGTGGGTTTTTCGCTGGCCTTAAAAGTGGGTTCAAGCACCTCAGCTGCTTGCCAGTCTTTGAGGTGATCCAAGAGGGTGTTGACCGCAACTGAGTCGGCTTCTGTTTGCTGGGGTGCCAAGAGGCGCCAATGACTGAGTTTGTCTTGCTCCAAGCTGGTTTTCTGCGCCCCTCGGCTGATCGTCAGGGTTTTGACTGCCGAGGGCTGCAATTGCACAATTTTGGGCTTGGGCTCCTGATTGCCGCTGGGGGGGACCGGCTGTCGCTCAAAGAAAAAGACATAGGCCCCCAAGGCCAGGAGAATGCCCAACATGCCAAAGGTATAAATGGGTTTCATGGCTTATCTCCTTTTCCACCAGATAAAAGTCCCCAGCACGAGCATCAGCAGAGGCATGCCAACCACAGAGACATAAAAGACCATCTGGTTTTGCTGATTGGTCAATTCCAGTTTGGTGTCGCGGGTGTCTTTGGCCCGAATTGAGATCAGATCCTCTTGTTCTGCCAGCCAAGCAAGACTGTTGAGCAAAAGGTCGCCATTGCCGAGCAAGCGGGCAAAGCCATTGCTGGCAAAGCTGGCATTGCCAAAGACCACCAGCCGGGCTTGGTTCTTTTGAATGTTGGCGGCACCGACTTTGGCCTCTGGGCTGATGTCGATACTCAGGGCCACAGCCAAAGCCAGGGGCCCAACGGTATCTTGGGGGTCTTTTTTGACCAGCATATTGGCCTTGAGATTGCTCTCAGCCCAGCTGTCGCTGGAGGATTTAAACAGTTCCAATCCGTTGACTTGGGGTGGGGGGCTGATCAATTGCACACTGCGCACGAGCGGAAAAAAGGCGATCGTGCTCAAGAGATCTTTGGTGATGGGGTGCGAGGCATATTCTGTGACAGCGGGGGCGGAGACATCATTTTGAATATTGCGGCCAGCGTCAATCACGAGATTATTGCCAACTTGCACACCATATTTGGCCACCACCGACTCCAGACCCGTCTGAACCTGGGGGCGCAGCAGCAAAAGCACTCTTCCGGGCCGTTTGCCCAAATAATCGGCCACGGCCTGTCGTTCAGGTGGGGTCAGGGCTTTGTCGGGTCCTGCAATCACCAAGGCTGAGGCATCTGCGGGCACTTTGCCGCCACTGGCCTGCAAGTAGAGCTTGGACACCTGATAATTTTCGCCTTCGAGGGCCTGTTTGACACCACTCAGCCCTTTGGCTGGATCAAAATCCTCAGGGTCGAGTTCGCCGTGGCCCTGTAAAAAATAGACAATCGGTTTTTTCTCGCGGCTCACACCCAGCAGCGCATTTGTCACATCTTGCTCTTGGGTGCCTGTGACGGTTTTGCGCAGTGTCCCCCGTTCGAGTATGATCACGTCACTGGTGCTAATACCGTAGCGCAGAGCGATGCCAGGTTGGCGCTCGGGATCGACAAATTCAACTTTGAGTTTGCCGTTGGCCTGGTCGCGGTAGCTTTCGAGTAAATTGATCATCTCTTGGCGCATGGAATTGCTGACTTTGTAAAAGGCTGTGGCTTTGACGGGCTCTTTGAGATTGTTTAAAATCCGCGTGGTCTGGGCCGATAGGGTAAAACTTTTGTTTTCGGTGAGATCCCACCGCAGCGGGTGGCGCATGCCGAGATAATTGAACAGAGCGACAATGCCAATAAAACTCAGGCTGAGAATCACCGCTTGGCTGCCAAAACGGGCCTGGCGGCTCTGAGAAAAACCGTAGATAGCTTGGCGGCGCGCCGTGATCAGCCCCGCTGTGCCGATGCCGAGCAAAATACCGCCCAAGACCCGCATCAGTTCTGCTAGGTTTTGCAGGTCTTTAAAAGAGTTTAAGCCGATTCCGCCTGCCAAGATCAACAGGCCCAGCACGCCAATAATCAGGCTTAGACGTGTGAGTGAAAGGGATTGAGATGATGTGTTTGACATGGCTGTTCCTCCTATCTCCAGCGCCGGGTTTCCAATGAGCGCACCGTGACAAACAGCAGAATGCCAATCACACTGAAATAATAAATCAGGTCACTGCTGTTGAGCACGCCTTTGGAAAAGCTTTCAAAATGGGTATTTAATGAGAGATAACTCATCACCGCTCCGAGTTCTGCACCTGCCAGATTGCCAGATGCGCCCAAAAACCAGAGCAACAAAGAAATCGAGAACGAAGAGACGGCTGCCACAATCTGGTTTTGGGTCCAGGTGGAGGTCAACATGCCAATCGCCAAAAAGGCGCAGCCCATTAAAAAAATACCCAGATAGCCCGTCAGAATCGGCATCAGATCGGGTTTTCCCAAGACCAGCAATAAAATCGGGAAGTGGGCTGTGGTCAGCAACATGATCAAGAGCAGCAGGGCTGTGGCCAAGAATTTGCCGAGGACAATGCCTGCGTCGCTGATTGGAGAGGTCATCAGCAACTCCAAGGTCTTGTTCTTTTGCTCCTCGGCAAAGAGCCGCATCGAAAAGAGGGGGGTGATCAGCAGCAAGATCACCGACATATTGCCAAAGAGGTAACGCATCATTGCTGCGTCTTTGCCATAGGCCAAAATCATGGCGAAAAAATAGCCAGAAATCAACAGGAACATGGCTGTGACCACATAGGCAATTGGCGAGGCAAAATAGGCTTTGAGTTCTTTTAAAGAAATTGCCCAAATCTGTGCCATTAGTCTGCTCCTCCTTCTTTGGTGACCAATTGAATAAAGACATCTTCGAGACTGCCTGAAGCGGTTTGTAAGGCCATCAGGTCCCAGTCCTGTGCGACGATGCTGCGGGCCAATTGGGCTTGAATGCCCATTTTGCGGCTTTGCATATGAAAACAGTGCAAATCTGCATCGCTGCTTTCATACATGCAGTTTTCAATCTCGGGCTGGGCTTTAAGCAGCGTGGCGATCTCACTTTGGGGGCCGCGTACTTGCAGCCGAATTTGTTGTAAACCAGCACTGCGGGCAATCAGATTGGCAGGCGTGTCTTCGGCCAAAATTTTGCCTTTGTTGATAATCACGACCCGGTCGCAGGTCATTTGCACCTCGGGCAAGATATGTGTGCTCAGAATCAAGGTGTGCTGACCACCCAGGCCTTTGATCAGTTTGCGGGTTTCCTGAATTTGTTTGGGGTCGAGGCCGATGGTGGGTTCATCGAGAATGATCACTTCGGGATTGTGGATAATCGCCTGGGCCAGCCCCACCCGTTGGCGGTAGCCTTTGGAGAGTTTTCCCGGAGATTTTTTGAGCACATCGCCAATCCAGCAAGACTCAGCGACTTCGGCAATGCGTTTTTTGCGTTCATTGGCCGACTTGACGCCTTTGAGCCGGGCGACAAAGTCGAGATAACTTTCCACGGTCAACTCGGGGTAGAGCGGCGGCGTTTCGGGCAAATAGCCAATTTTTTGGCGCACCAACATCGATTGGCTGACCGTGTCGTGGCCAGCGACGGCAATGCTGCCTTCACTGGGCGCCATAAAGCCGGTAATCATACGCATGGTGGTGGTTTTGCCGGCCCCGTTGGGGCCCAAAAAGCCGAGAATGGTTCCTTTCGGAACAGAAAAACTCAGGTTATCTACGGCTTTTTGATGATGGGAATAATACTTAGAGACCTGTTTAACTTCAATCATCGCTGCTGTTTACACCTGCTTGTGTTGTTTAATCAAAATCAACAACTTTTGCTTCACTAACTTAAGATCAAAGCATGCTTAAGTAAACACTAAGCGAGATAAACAAGCAACACGCAGTGAAGATGAAGCCATGCTTTGAATGCGTATTAAGTTAGTCCCATGCACGTCTGTGTATCCCTGTGTACCCCTGTCGATGTCTTCTACAGAGATCCTCAAAGGATGCAGAATTGTGCATCAATCGAATATGATAACAAACCCTTTTTCTGATGACAATAGGATTGAACTGGATGTTAAACTGAGAACATGAAAATCACTTCCCCGCTTCTGGTTCTCTTTATTACCGCTGTTTTTCTCTTCCTGGCGGCGACCAATATTCAGGGCGGGTGGCTCTATGTTCTCGATGCCTTGCTCTGGAGCGCTGTTCTACTGGCCTTTGTGGTGCCTTTCTTGCAATTGCGGCGTTTAACAGTTCGGCGTCAATTGCCCGACGCGCCTTTGGTCGGAGTCCCTCAGACTCTGCATCTCAGCCTTGAAAACGGCAGTCGTTTGCCTGTGATGTTTCTCAATCTGGAAGAGTTACCGGTTTTTTCGCTGCGCCAAAATCAAACCCTCACGCTTAACGCCGACAAACATTTTTCACTTTGGACAGCCGCAGGCCACAAGGCCGAGTTTGATACGCGCTTTACGCCCGAAGTGGCGGGGGTCTATGTGTTTAAAGGCTTTCAAGTCGGTTCTTTTGGGCCCTTGGGCTTGATGGGCGTGTATTGGAAGCAGCAGGTACCCGCTGCCTGGGTGGTCTACCCTGTTCCGCCAGATTCTGGGCTCAATATTCTGCCTGAGGGGCTGATTCAGCAGGTTCAGCAGGCCCGGCGTCGCAGCCATCTCTCCGAAGATATCTCCCATTTTCGCGAGTACCAAAAGGGCGATTCTCGCAATACGATTCACTGGAAAAATACTGCCCGCCAGGCCCGTCTGATTGTGGCTGAGGCCCGTGAAGAGCCATTTCAACAGGCCCAGGTGATTTTTGATGCGGCGAAAACCACTGATCTTAAGGCTTTTAACGCGCTGCTGCACACGGCAGAAGCGGTTTGCCAGGGACTCTTGGCCCAGCAAATGGAGGTGGCCTGTTGGGCTCCCCCTGCGGATCCCGAATTTTGGCAACCCTATCAGATTGTGCCCCCGCTGCGCCAACAGGCGGGTGTGCGCCATTGGGAGGGGCTTCAATATTGGTTGGCTACCCTGGCCCCCGATGCTTTGCTTTCGCTAGAACAGAGTTTGCTTGCTTCAGGTCCCCAGGCTGAAAATGCCGTGGTGATCCTGATCTCGCCGACTTTTCCCTCTGCCGCCAGTTTGCGCCATTTGCTGATGCACCAGAGCAGTGGTTCCTCGCTTTTGGTCTATACACTCGAAACCCGTCCGCAGGTCCCCGAAGAGTGGTCTGGGCAGGTGGTTGTGAAAGTGATTGAATGGACTTGAAACGCATTTTAGAACAAATAGAACAAAACCCCCGGCATTTAAACGCCGGGGGTTTTTATTTTGAGGGAAGCGCTTAGCTGGCGGATTCCACAGGCTCTTTTTCGGGCTCTGCGTCCACTTCACCTGTTTCAGTGGCTTCTTCAGCCGGTTCAAAGTAGATCGAGCTGTCTTCGCGGGCCTTGAGCACCAAAGGTGTATTCAAAGGGATGCGACCGAGCAGCAAATCTTCTGAGAGCGGATCTTCGATCCGTTTGGAGATCGTGCGGCGCAGCGGACGGGCACCTGACTTTTCGTCATAGCCCTCTTTGCCCAGCATGTCTTTGACGCTGACATCAAAGGTCATTTGGATATCCGCTTCTTTCAGACGCTCTTTGACATCCACGAGCATGATGTCGACAATCTCGCGAATTTCCTCTTTTTTGAGCGGGTGGAAAACGATGATTTCGTTGACGCGGTTGAGGAACTCAGGGCGGAAACTTTGCTTGAGTTCGTCGAGTACACGTTCGCGAATGCGCTCATAGCGGTTTTCATCGCTGGTACCGCTGCCGGTATGAAAGCCCAGACCGCCGCCGCCTTTTTCAATCGCGCGGGCGCCGATATTGCTGGTCAGAATCAAGATGGTGTTTTTGAAGTCCACCACGCGGCCTTTGGAATCGCTCAGACGGCCATCTTCCATGATCTGCAACAAAACGTTGAAGGTATCCGGGTGGGCTTTTTCAATCTCGTCAAAGAGAATCACAGAATAGGGCTTGCGGCGCACCATCTCAGTCAGCTGGCCACCTTCTTGGAAGCCAACATAACCTGGCGGGGAGCCAATCAATTTGGAGACAGAGTGGCGCTCCATGTATTCGGACATATCCACCCGAATCAGGGCTTCTTCTGAACCGAAGTAAAAGGAGGCCAGAACTTTCGCCAATTCTGTCTTACCGACACCGCTGGGGCCTGAGAAAATAAACGCGCCAATCGGGCGTTTGGGATTTTTCAGACCAGCACGGGTGCGGCGAATGGCTTTCGAAATGGCTGTCACGGCTTCGTGCTGACCAATGATCCGCTCGTGCAAGACGTCTTCCATTTTCAAGAGGCGTTCGGTTTCACCTTCGGTCAGTTTGGAGACGGGAATTTTGGTCCAACCAGCGACAACCTCAGCGATATTGTCTTCATCGACAATCAATTGCTGGGCCTGGCCTTTTTTCTCTTTCCATTCCAGGGTCATTTCCCGGATCTGATCGCGAATGGTTTGCTCTTGATCGCGCAGATTGCCTGCGAGTTCAAAGCTCTGATCGCGAATGGCCTCTTCTTTTTTCTTGCTGACTTCTTTCAGCTCTTTTTCGAGGTCTTTTGCTTCTGGAGGCAGCATGGAATTGCGCAGGCGCACTTTCGAGGCTGCTTCATCCATCAGGTCAATCGCTTTATCGGGCAAGAAGCGGTCGGAAATGTAGCGGTCGGCCAAACGGGCTGCGGCCACCAGTGCCTCATCGGCAATCTTCAGCTTGTGATAGCTTTCATAGCGATCGCGCAGGCCCCACAAAATCGAGATCGTGTCTTCGACCGAAGGCTGATCCACAATGATCGGCTGGAAGCGGCGCTCTAAGGCGGCATCGCGCTCGATATGTTTGCGGTATTCATCCAAGGTGGTGGCACCAATGCATTGCAATTCCCCACGGGCCAAGGCCGGTTTGAGAATATTGGCGGCATCGACGGCACCTTCTGCCGCACCAGCGCCAATCAGGGTATGCATTTCGTCGATCACGAGAATGATATTCCCGGCGTTGCGGATTTCTTCCATGATCTTTTTCAGGCGCTCTTCAAATTCGCCGCGGTACTTGGTACCTGCAACCAAAGAGCCAATGTCCAACATCACGACGCGTTTATCCGTCAGGATATCGGGCACGGTGCCTGAGGTAATCATCTGGGCCAGACCTTCGGCAATGGCGGTTTTGCCCACACCAGGCTCGCCGATCAAAACCGGGTTATTCTTGGTTCGTCGGCCCAAGATTTCTATCACACGCTGGATTTCTTTTTCGCGCCCAATCACCGGATCGAGGCGGTTGTCCTCGGCCTGTTGGGTAAGATTGGTGCCAAATTCATCCAACGTAGGGGTTTTGCTGCGGGTGGTTGTGGTTGTCGTCGTTGTGGTCTCTCCCAACATGCGAATCACAGTGGAACGCACACGGGCCAACTCTACACCGACATTTTCCAGTACCCTTACAGCCACGCCTTCACCTTCACGAATCAGCCCCAATAAAAGGTGCTCCGTACCGATATAGTTGTGGCCGAGTTGGCGGGCTTCATCCCAAGAAAGCTCCAGGACGCGTTTGGCACGGGGGGTAAACGGGATTTCTACAGCGACAAACCCGGAGCCCCGGCCAATAATCTTCTCAACTTCCACGCGGGCATCGCGCAAAGTCACTCCCAGGCTTTTGAGCGTTTTAGCTGCAATGCCAGTACCCTCACCGATCAGTCCCAAGAGAATCTGCTCGGTGCCTACAAAATTATGACCCAGCCGGCGTGCCTCTTCTTGAGCCAGCATGATCACCTTGATGGCTTTTTCGGTAAACCGCTCGAACATTTTTTGCTCCTTGCGTTTGTCTCTGTAAGCGCAAAATCTGCGCCTCTCGTCTTTAAACCTATTCTATACCATACTTGCCCTATCTGATACTACATCCCGTCACAGCGGGAATGATTACAGGCCTTAAGCAAGTAAAAAAACGATCCAAGCAAAAGACCCGGCCAACGGACCGGGTCTGATTTTATCAAAGGGAAACCTTATTTTTTGGCTTCGGGATTGGTCAAAGCAAAGGCCACGAGGTTTTCAAAGTCGGTGCGGCGCAGGTAGGTCAGCTTTTTGCTGCTGTACCAGGGCTTGCCCAGGTAGAGATCAAAATTGGCGGCCACACCAGGCAAGCGGGAAGCTGATGCTTCTTCTTTGAAGATCTTGCCATCGTTGTTGACGTCGAGTTGGTCAAACAGGAAGCTGGCTGTGGCCGTGATTTGCATCACGTCCATGACCTTGCCGAAAATACCGGGAGACATTTCGCTGGCAGTCAAACGGCCATCTTTATTGTCGTCAAAACGACGGAAATGCTGGAACTCAAGTGGGGTTTGTACAGGGAATTCGTCGGGGGTGATAAATTTATCGGCATTTTTATCTTTGGCAGCAAAAGCCGCTTCCACAGATTTTTTAATCTCTTTGTTGATGCCCAGAATCGATTGGGCTTGTAACTGGGCTGATTGCGTTTGGGGAGCAGCGGCTGCAGCAGGGGCGCGCAGGGGGGTAGATGCAAGGGGCAGATTTCCGGCAGTGCCGCAAGCGGTCAGTGCACTCAAAATCATGGAAGCAGAGAGAAATGCGATTACTTTATTCATAACTGACAAACACCTCATAATGACCATTTAGTCTGAAATTTAACTTCTTGATCCTGTATCGCTGATCTTTAACCCAAACTTGCTAAATATTAATCTAATGTTATCTTTAATTTAATGTTTAGATAACCACAATTTGGAACCATCAAAAAGGCCCGATATCATTCGGGCCTTGAGCAAGGTGAAGAAGTTAACTCAATGATTATTTGAGCCAGTTAAAGCCTTCGATGGCCGCTATCAAGGCCAGGTCTTTGTCTGTCACTTGGTTGGCTGCATCGTGGGTGGTTAGGCGCATTTCCACTGTGTGGTAGACATTTTTGAGTTCAGGGTGGTGATTCAGCGCTTCGGCTTCAAAACTCAGCCTCACAATAAAACTGATGGCCTCGCGAAAGTTTTGAAATTGAAAGCGTTTATAAAAGGCTTGATTCTCGTAACTCCAGCCGGGAAATTGGCTGAGAGCCGTTTGAATTTGTGTTTCTGTCAGGGGTGTGTTCATTTGATAACCTCTTTTGTCTTTGTGTATGGCCACTTGAGAGTGAATTTTTGTCGATATCACAGGGGTCACTCCTGCCGAAAAAGGGGCAACCCCAAATACCAGCGCAGATGTGAAGAGGCCAAATACCATCAGCCCCATCGGAAATGCGCCCAAAGTCATGAATAATAAAAACAGCAAAGTAATGATGAATGTGCTCATATCGGGGGCCGCTGCCATGTGTGTTTGCTTTGCTCTTTAATGTAGTTTTCCCCCAGAAGGAACATAAAACATGGGCTCAAACAGGTTGGGGCGGGTGCGCAAAAGTGTGTGAGCCTGATCGAGACTATATCCTTGCTCCAAGAGTGTCAGGCGCTCTGCGCTGGCCTCCATTGAATAGGGATAAAAGGCCGAGCCAAAGCTGATCTTTTGTGCTTGGGCATATTTGGCGGAGTCCTGTAATTCCCTGACCACTGTGGGCAGGAGTTTTTCAAAAAAATTGCGGGCCACAGGATCTTTGCCTGTCACTTTGCTGTTGAGATAGACATCGGCATTGTACTTGGGCAATTCACGCAGATTTTTTTGCTGCTTGGGAAAAACCCGGGTGGGATTGTCATCGATCAAAACCACATGTTTTAGGCTTTCGTCGATTATACGCAAATCTTTGGAGAGCTTGACGGAGTCATTGTCTCTGACCAGATGGTTGCGGCTAAAGACCCCTTTGAGAAAGGACTTAAACGGCTTGCCGCCGATTTTTAATTTGCCAATCAAATCATGGGAAGATTTGTCCTCTTTGGCTGTAAAGACCAAAACCCCTTGGCAGCCAGGAATTTTGCTGATCTCCAGCAGGGCCTTTTCCCAACCGGGGGTCATGGAGACATAATCGGGGCTGACCAGAGGCGGGTGCAGAATGCTGTCGAGTACCAGACCCTTGAGATCGTAATAGGCTTGGCCTTTTTCACCACTTTGATACCAGTGCACCAGCAGGGTTTCGTCCATATCAAAAACTGCATAAAATTCGTGTTCTTTGAGTGGCTTGGACACAAACCCACTTTCAAAGTATTTGTCTTTTTTGACTTTGTCGATGGCTTGTTGCAATGCCTGCAAGACCATGGCATCGTGATTTTGGAACAGCGACGCGCCCTGATCTGCTTTTTCTGCAGCCAGATAGTCCGGATTCTGATCGAGCAGATCTTTCATCTGGTTTTGAATTTCAATTGCTTCCAGGCGGGAATATCCCTCTTTGAGCATGACGGGAATATTCAAATGTCCACGGGTGAAGCCCTCTTTGTACCAATCGGGCATGGGGGCCAAAATATATTTCCCCAGGTCGCGATTGGCGGTTTCCGCTTCAACCTGGAAGGCGGGAAGTGTAGCCAGTAGGAGGGTGAAAGCTAAAAGCTGTTTGAATTTTTTCATGGCGGCCTTCTTTGCGATTTGATCTCTTAAGCTGTCTCAGAATAACAAATCTGCGGCTTAAATGTCATTCTGAAAGGAAAATGGCGGGGTTGAAACATGACAAAATTCGGCTTAGGTGTATTTGTATTGTAAAAAGTTTGTAAAAAGTTTGAGATTTGTGAAGATCAGAACTTGAATTATCACAATAAAGTGACTACAATGAGAATTGTATTGTCAGCAGCTAAATTGCTTGCGACTTTGTTCTTATCCCCTTTTCGGTTTGCTTTTTGTGCCTTCGGGTTTTGCTCTTTGGGTTTTGCTCTTGAGCTTAAAGTAGCCCATAAAATGTGGATTATTTGAACAAGTCTGTCAAGCGAAAGAAGTTAGAACTCTAACTTCTTTTTTTATTTTTTGGGCACTTTAATTGTGTTTTGTGGAATGTCTTGATTGAGACATTGATGCCAGATACATCAATCTCCTGCGACGCTAAGGTTAAACTCCATTTAAATTTCATTCAGATCTGGGTTGACAAAATCTATAATTTTGCCAGTGAGGTGGATGATTATATGAGTTTTGTGAATAACAGTTCTTCAACCGGAATTAATTTTATTGGCAGCACCACAGAGTCTGCCCGGATTGGTAAGCCCGCTCCCACTGCTGCGGCCCCCCATTCACCTACGGCTGCGCCCGTTTCAGATCAAATCGCCCAGAGTGCCGGGGCCCAAGGTCAGGCCAAGCCTGTCAATTTTCTCGATGAATCCCCTCAACTATTGCAGTTTCGCCAGCTTTTGTCTTCGGGAAAATTTGATGACCTCAAAGCCCTGATCGGCAGCATGGCTGTGACAGATCTGCAAAAATTACAGCTCTCGATTCAGGACATTGCCAAAATTGCCGAGGGCTTGGGCAAAGGCAGTTTAACTGCGGCGTTGCCTCTGGTGGGTTCGTATACGGATAGCGAACAGGCGGCTGTCAAACGCCTGATCAACAGTTCAAGTCATTTATCTGTGAATCAGCGGATTTTTCTCTTAAAAGACAATGTGGGCCCTGGTGCTGTGCTTGAGTTTGTGCAAAAAGCCCGGCCCGAAGAATTAAAACGACTCTCTTCAGCCAATCGCCACATGGCACTGAGCGTCTTGGATCCTGGCAGTTCGATCTGGGGCACTGTCTCCGGGGCGGCAACAGAAGCGATTACCCGCCGTTATCAGGGCCAAAAACGCCCCGAAGATCAATTGGCAGGTCAAATTTTACACTCTGCCAAAAATGAAACCGAATTGCGGGCCCTCTTGACCCAACTCAATCAATTCAGTCGCGATGACGCGGTCTTCCACTATGTCACTTCGCTCTCACCCAAAGAGTTAAATGGCCTGTCTGATGAAATGA
>CAZRFI010000102.1:0-8691 GCA_964598905.1 uncultured Candidatus Sericytochromatia bacterium
TTAAATGGGGTGTGGGCAGCAGCCATGTGGCTGCTCTTTGCCCTGCTGATGGTTTTGGACAGCGAGAAGATGCTCCCATGGAGCCCATTTTTACCCCGTTTAAACACCATTTGGGCTCCCAAAGGCGCTCTGTTTTTACTGCTTTTCCCTTTTTTATTGTTTTTGTTTAGCCTTCGTCCTTTTCCCGAAAAAGTAAAAGGCCCTTTGCGCTCATTTCGGTTGAGATCGGCACTGATGGCCTTGGTCTTGGCCTTGGGCATTCCGCTCACGGAAGAGGCCTATCTGGGAAACAGCCGTGAGAGCAGCAGCAAAGCCAATGCTCACATCCTGCAGACCATGCTCGAAACCTATTCCCTTGCTCAGGGCCAATATCCCGATTCAATCCAAACTTTAAAAATGGCTGCCAGCCAATCAATGCATCCCTATTGGAAAGAACTCTCCAACCCCTATTTCCGCTCAAGCGCTATTTTTCAATCATCTCAGCCCGCTGATGCCGTTTTAAGGGTTACAGAAGCAAGCCAAGTAGGGGCTGTGGTTTATCAGCCCCTCCAAAACCCTCAGGGAAAAATCACAGGCTATCGGATTTTTGTCTATGACCGCCAGGGAAAAAGGCTGAAGCTCCCACAAAACAACCAAATGATCCCCTTTGAACTGAGCAATTCTTAAACTGACCCCGTTCAGAATCCGCTAAACTGTAGTAATACCTACAGGTGGTCGTCTGGAGCAAAAATGTCTCACCCCCCGATCGCAATTATTGGCATGGCCTGCCGTTTTCCTGGCGGAGAAAGCCCTGAGGCTTTCTGGGAATTGCTGCGCTCGGGCACCCATGCCGTCAAACCCATTCCCCCTGAGCGCTTTGAATTGCAGGGCCCCCATTTTGCAGGCCAATTGTCTGAACTGGGTGGTTTTGATTCTGAATATTTTGGTGTGACGCCCACTGAAGCCGCGAGCATGGATCTGCAACAGCGCCTGATGCTGGAATTGGGGGTTGAGGCCCTGCTTGATGCGGGCCAACCCAGTGAAAACCTGCGCGGAAAAAAGGTAGGGGTGTTTATTGGGGTATCGAGTGTGGACTATACCCACACCCAATTGCAGGGCCTGGATCAGGTCAATATGTACACCATTACGGGTGCCGCCACCAGCGTGATTGCCAACCGGCTCTCGTATTTCTTTGATTTTCACGGCCCCAGTCTGGTGGTTGACACCGCCTGTTCTTCTGCACTCACAGCTCTGCATTTGGCCCTGCAAAGCCTGAGAAATGGCCAGGCTGAAATGGCCTTGGTGGGTGGCGTAAATATTCTGCTCTCCCCCTTGCTTCAGCAGGGCTTTGAAGAGGCCCAAGCCTTGGCCCCTGATGGAAAATGTAAAACCTTTGATGCCGCCGCCGACGGCATGGTGCGCGGGGAAGGGGCTGGGCTGGTAATGCTCAAACCCTTGGCCCAAGCCCAAGTTGATCAAGACCGAATTTATGCTGTGATCTGTGGTTCGGGTCTGTCTCAAGATGGTCAAACCAATGGCCTGAGCGCGCCAAGCCCAGCGGGACAGCGCCGCAGTTTGCAAGCAGCTTGTGCAGACGCAGACATCGACCCGGCACAGGTCGCCTATGTTGAAACCCACGGCACGGGAACCCCCCTGGGCGATCCGGTTGAGGCCCGCGCCCTGGGAGAAGTCTATGGCCAAGCCCGTTTGAACTCAGCGCTGCCACCCTTAAAAATGGGTTCAGTCAAGACCCAGATTGGCCATTTAGAGGCTGCAGCCGGGATCGCAGGGCTGATCAAAGCCTGCCTAAGTCTGTATCACAGAACCTTGACTCCCAGCCTGCATTTTCAGACCCCCAATCCGCATATCCCCTTTGCCAAATGGCATTTACAGGTCGTCAGCCAAACGCAGGCCCTGCTTCTTCCGAATGAGCCACCAATGGCCTCATCGCCAGAGGGATCTCCGGCCCTGATCGGGGTGAGTGCCTTTGGTTTTGGCGGCACCAACGTACATGTCTTATTGGCTGCGGCTCCCCAAATGCCAACCCCCACCCAAGTCCCTATTCAAACAGACGGGCACATACTGGCCCCCAAAGAAAGTACACAACTGCTGCTCCCGCTTTCAGCTCACAGCCAAGCAGCACTGGCCCAACGGGCTGCGGATCTCAGCACTTGGTTGCAGACCCAGCCAGCGCTTCAATTAAACGATCTGCAATACAGCTTGGCAATGCGTCAGACCCAAGGCCATTACAGAGCCAGTCTGGTGTTTGACTCGCGCGCCGATCTGCAAACGGGTTTAAAACACCTCTCCGCTGAGCCAGAACCCGGTCTCAAGACCCTGAAAAAATCCGCGCGCAAATTGGTTTTTCTCTTTTCGGGCATGGGCTCTCAAGAAAAAGGCATGGGCCAACAACTCCTGTCAGAGCCCGTCTTTGCTGCGCGTTTAAACGAAGTCGATGCCGCCCTGAGGCCTTTGACGGGATTTTCGGTGCGAGAGGCGGTGCAAAACGGTTATCAAGACAGCCCAGAAATTGTTCAGCCTGTGCTCTTTGCCTTGCAATTGGCGCTTTTTGCCCTCTGGCAAGCTTGGGGGCTGCGTCCAGATGCCCTGATCGGCACCAGCATGGGAGAGATCAGCGCCGCCTGTGCTGGGGGCTGGCTAAAGCTGGAAGATGCCGCCCACATTCTGGTCAAACGGATTGGCCTGCTCAAAGCGGTGGTAGGCAGCGGGGCCATGGGCATTATTGGACTCTCTGCAGAGGCTGTTGCAGCACGTTTGGCAGCAGCTCAAGAGTCCGAACTCTGGATTGCTGGCTTAAACGGGCCTGAGTTGACAGTCGTTTCGGGCCAAGAACAGGCCCTTGAACGCTGTTTAAATGCCCTGCAAGCAGAAAAAGTCTTCGCCCGACGGGTCAAAGGCGCCGACGCCCCCTCCCACAGTCCACTGATGGAGGCGCTCAAAGCCCCGCTTTTGGATGCCATTGCAGGCATACAGCCCCAGGCAGGCCACACCCCGGTTTATTCCACCGTGAACCCCTCAGACGAACCTCAAACAGACTTTGGTCCCGATTATTGGTGGAAAAATCTGCGCCAAGCCGTTCAATTACTGCCAGCCTTTGAAAAACGCCTGGCCAACGGAGAAACGGTTTTTGTCGAGATCAGCCCCCATCCCGTTCTGACCGCCGGATTGCTGGGTGTGAGTGATAGCAGCCACCTGCTGCCGAGCCTGCGCCGGGATATTCCCACGGCCCGCCCCCTGTTTGAAAGTCTGGGCACACTCCACAGCCTGGGTTTTGAGGTCGATTGGCAGGCCTTAATCGCTCCCCATCCATGCTTGCTTTCGCTGCCGCTGTATCCCTGGCAACGGATCCCCTGTTGGTTGCCCCGCTCCGAAATGGCGCAGCCGCTGAATAAGGCCCTTCCAGCCCGCTCTCCATTGGCCACGCGCCTGAAAGGACATTTGGACAATGGACAAAACCACGTCCCTGGCCTCAGCACAGAGAGTCACAGCCGTGAGGGCCTGATCCGGCAATTGCAAGTGGAATTGGCCACAGCCCTGCGACTGGATGCCGCTCTGCTCAATCCCAGTGAACCCCTCAAACATCTGGGGATTGGCTCATTGGTCGGCATGGAACTCTTTAGCCGCCTGAAGAAAAAATTTGGCGTCAAACTGCCACTGGCCCAATTTTTGCAAGGCCCGAGTTTAGAAGAGATCGCCGACATGATTCTCAACGGACTGCAGGCCCAAAACCCTGCGCCGGAACGCCTGCGCCCTGACAAATTGCCCCTGTCTTTTGCCCAAACCCGCTTTTGGCTTTTAGAACAATTGCAACCGCAGGAGCGCACCCATTTTATTCCCGTGGCCCTGGAAATCACAGGTCCGCTTGAAATCGCGGCCTTGCATAAGGCCTGCCAGAGTGTGATTCAACGCCATGAAATTCTGCGCACAGTTTACCGGCAAGACGAAAAAGGCCAACCTTTTCAGGTCATATTGGCAGATCCCCCCCCCTGCTGGGAAGTGATCGATTCCGTCAATTCAGATGCCGACATGTTGCAAGCAATCCTCAAGCGTTATGCACGTTTGCCCTTTGACTGGGAAAACACGCCTCCGTTGCGTTTTTCGCTCTTTGTCCTCAAGTCTGAAGATGATTCTGTGCCGCAGTCAGATACGCCGCCAGATCCAAATTTTCAGCGCTATGTGCTGCTCTTGAGCCTACACCATATTGTCGCAGATGGGCTTTCGTTCCGGGTCTTGTTTCAGGAATTGCAAGCCGTTTATACCGCCGAGCTGCTTGAAAAACAACCCGTATTGCCAACATTGACCTGGCAATACGCCGACTTTGCGCTGTGGCAACGCGAACAATTGGAAAAGGATCCCAGTCTCAAAGCCGATCTGGCCTATTGGCAAAAGACCTTGACAGGCACCCCCGTCCAGACCCTGTTACAAAGGGGCTGGCACAGCCATCATCCCAATACACACCCAGAATTTGCAGGCCAAGAGCCCCTGGCAGAGGTTCCAGGGGCACAGCTGCCTTTTTTACTGCCATCAGACACCTATTTGGCCCTGGAAAACCTGGCCAAAGCCAGTGGGAAAAGCCTGTTTAGCTTATTGTTGACAGGGTTTTATCTCCTGCTCTGGAAGTACGCAGAAAATAACGATCTGGTGGTCGGTACCCCCGTCGCAGGGCGACTCGAAAGCGACACCCAAGACCTGATTGGGCCCTTCTTGAATATGCTGCCGCTGCGGGTGCAAATCGACCCAGAGCAGGATTTGCAAACCCTCTTGGACCAAGTCCAAAACCAAGTGCTCTTGGCACTTGAACACCAGGCCACGCCCTTTGAACAAATGGTGGAAGTGCTTCAACCTCCCCGCATACCGGGTTTACACCCCCTCTTTCAGACCGTCCTGGCTCTGCACGGCGAAATTGGCTTTGCCCCTTTGGGTGAATGCCAACTTCGCCCGATCGCGCTGGATATTGGCGTGGCCCGCTTTGATCTGGCCTTCACCCTGATTCCCGAACAAGGCGCCCTCAAGGGCAGCGTCGAGTACAATTGCCAACTCTTTGACGCTGACACAATCCAAAACCTGGTTTCGCTCTGGCTGGCCATTTTAGCAGAATTGCCAAAATGGCCGCAGGCACGGGTCTTAAAAGATTGGGAAATGCCCGGTGGCAAAGGCATCGACGCCCCTGATTGGTTTTCTCAGCCGTCAAGCCAAGCACCCCCTGAGCGTTTATTGCCAATGCTGGCAGGGGAGTCAGACACTCTGGCGCTGATCGATTACCAAGCGGCCGTCCCTTTGCGCTGGAGTTATAGCGAACTTTGGCAGCGGGCGCGGGTGATTGCCCAGAATCTGCTCAATCTGGCAAAGCTCAGCAATCGGTTCGACGAAGCTGAGCACACCCCATTGGTGGCCGTTTGTTTGCCTCGGGGCGCCCAGACTGTGGCGGCCTGGTTGGGTATTTTACTGGCCGACAAAGCGTATCTGCCGCTGGATCCCGAAAGCCCACCCGAACGCCTACTGGCCTTGCTGCAGAGCCTCAATAACCCCCTTTTGATCTGTCTGCCAGAAACGGCGAATGTTTTGGAAATAGCGCTAAAGGAATTGCAGCCTTCTTCAAGCCTGCCTGCATTTACAACCCTCTCTCCAGAGGCGCCACTCAGCCATCCCCACGTCCTGCCAGCGTCCAGCCAGGCCTTGAGCAATCTGATCTTTACCTCCGGCACCTCAGGCCAGCCCAAAGCAGTCAAAGTGACCCAGGCCGGCATGGCCAACCTGATCCACTGGCATCTCAAGACCTTTCCCAGCCAAAGGGGAGAGCTGATTCCCCAAACGGCCCATATTTCGTTTGATGCCGCGGGCTGGGAAATTTGGAGCACCCTGGCGGCAGGCGCCACATTGCTCTTTTGGGAACGCAATAGCTTGCTCGATCCACTGACTTTACAAAAAGCCCTGCTCAGCCAACAGATTCAACAGTTGTTTTTGCCCACGCCCTTGGCTGCTTTGCTCTTGCAATTGCCCTGGCCTGCAAACACCGCTCTCAAATGCCTGCGCACCGGCGGCGACCGCTTGCCCCCATTTCAACCCGAACGGCTGCCTTTTCAAGTTTGGAATCACTATGGCCCCAGCGAGTGCAGTGTGGTGGCCTGTGCAGGGCCGATTAAGGCCCTTCAACCCGGCCAACTCCCCGCTATTGGCCAGTTGTTGCCTGGCCTCAGGGCCGAGATTCGAGATCCCCAAGGACATCTCTTGCCTTGGGGCTTTCCCGGTCAATTGGTTCTCAGCGGCACAGGTCTCAGTCCTGGCTATCTGAACAGCCAAGCCCATAGCCAAAGCTATCAGACCGGAGATCGGCTGGTGTATCTCAACAGCCAATTTCACTTTCTCGGGCGCAGCGACCGGCAATTTAAATTCAAAGGCGTGCGCATTGAGGCCACTGAAATTGAGAATACCCTGCTGCGTCACCCCGAGGTCTCTGGCGCAGCCCTGCTGCCAACCGAACACCTACTTTGGGCCTTTTATACGGGAAGTATCACATCTTCATTGCTCAAAACCTGGCTCCAAAGTCAATTGCCACTCAGCCTGGTGCCCGCTAGACTCATTTCCCTGGAGCGTCTGCCCGAAACGGAAAGGGGCAAGGTGGACTATCTGGCTCTGCAAAAGTACACCCTCAGCGCAGAAGATCAGGCCACAGGGAGTGCCCAAATCCACCTTCAGTTGCCCCTAAAATCTGGCCAAATGGGCCTGGAGAAACGCATTGGTGAACTCTGGCATCAGCTCTTGGGCCAGCCCGTACACAGCGAAAGCGATTTCTTTGCCCTCGGTGGACATTCGCTGCTGGCAGTGCAGATGGTGATGCAATTGCGCCAGCTCACTGAGCGCGAAATTGGATTGCATCAACTCTTTGCCCATCCCCGACTGGCTGACTTTGCAAAGGCAGTGGCCGAAGCAAAACTGAGTCCGTCCCCCCTGCCGGAGGTCCAGCCACAACCAGAACTCGCTTGGGAGCCCTTTGAACTCACCCCCGTTCAGGCCGCCTATTGGGTGGGGCGTCAGGCCCAGATGGCCTTGGGCGGAGTGGGTGCCCAGGCCTGTTTGGAATTGGCCTTGCCCGATCTTGATCTGGCCCGCCTGGAACTGGCCTTGAACCGCTTGATTCGTCGCCACCCGATGTTGCAAACGGTGATCAGCGCCCAGGGGCAGCAGCAGCCACGCAAAGACCTGCCCGCTTACACAATTAAAGGCCATGATCTGCGTGCATTGCCCCCCGAAGTGCAAGCCGAGCAGCGCCAAGCCCTGCGCCAGGCCAGTTTGGAAGCGGTTTTTGATCCTTTACACTGGCCGCTGTTTGAATGCAGTTTGATCCGCCAGAGTGCAGGCCCAGAGGGAGCAACAGACACTGTCCTGAGTTTGCGCCTGGACGCCCTGATCGCTGATGCCACCAGTTTTATCCTCTTGGGTCAGGAATTGGAAACCCTCTATCGCCATCCCGAATCAGAATTGCCGCCCCTTGACTTAAATTTTGGCGATTATATGCGCACCTTGGCAGAAATCCGCAAAAGCCCTGCTTTTGTGCGGGACCGTGATTATTGGCAGGAACGCCTGGCCAATCTACCCGAAGCCCCACTCTTGCCCCTGCTCACGGCCCCAGAACAGCTCAATACGCCCCAATTTAAGCGCCTCTCCCTGCAATTGGAAGCCCCCATTTGGCAAGCCTTAAAAGCGGCGGGAGCCACGTACAAACTCACGCCCAACAGTCTGGTTTTGGCTTTGTTTGCCGCCAGCTTGAGCTGTTGGAGCGAAAACGAAAGTTTTTTAATTAACCTCACCACCTTTCAGCGCCTGCCCCTGCATCCACAGGTGAATCAATTGGTGGGTGATTTTACCAGTTTGAACCTGCTCGAAATCCCCCCCCGGCAGGGTGTGCTGGCCGATTGGGCCCGCCAGATTCAGCAACAGCTCTGGCTGGACCTCGAACACAGCCTGTATAGCGGGGTCGAAGTGCTCAGGGATTTGCGCCCACACGGCCACAGCGGCACGGCCCCGGTGGTTTTTACAGGCCTGCTCGGCCAAAGTTTGCCCGACTTGCCACTCGGGGCAGAGCTGGTCTTTGCTCAAACCCAAACCCCCCAAGTCTGGCTCGACTGCCAGGCCTCCGAAAGTGCGCAGGGCCTACACGTAAATTGGGACTATTTGGTTGAACTCTTCCCACCGGGCTTGCCCCAGGCTCTATTTGAGGCATTTGAACAGCTGCTGCGTCGCTTGGCCAACTCCCCCGCAGAATGGCAGGCCCCACTCAGCCAGAAGACCATACTCGGTGCTCTCAATAGCCCCGATCAAGCGCCCACACGCCTGGCCGCCAACGCCACAAAGCAAAATATCCCCGCCCAATGTCTGCACGCGGCAAGTGTCTCCCAGGCTCTGGCCCACCCCGAGGCCCCCGCCGTCATTTCCCCCACCCGCAACCTGAGTTATTCTGAATTGCTGTCAGAAGCCACAGCCTTGGCAGGGCAATTATATGAACAGGGGCTTAAAAGGGCTGAGCCCGTGGCGATTGTGATGCACAAAGGCTGGGAGCAGGCTGTGGCCGTCTTGGGCATTTTATTGGCAGGGGGCGCCTATCTGCCAATCGAAGCCAGTTTGCCGAACGAGCGCATCACAGCCCTGCTTGAATTGGGACAATGCCGCTGGGTTTTGCTGCAAAGCCCCTTG
>CAZRFI010000102.1:8791-14997 GCA_964598905.1 uncultured Candidatus Sericytochromatia bacterium
CACAGCCCTGCTTGAATTGGGACAATGCCGCTGGGTTTTGCTGCAAAGCCCCTTGAATCTGACCTCACTCCCCCCACTCAATCCCACTTTTATTCCCATTTGCCAACCCGAAACGCCCCTGCCTTTACCCAGTTCAGCAGAGCTACAGGAACTCTTGCAGCGCTGTTCTCCCGAACAATCTGCTTATGTGATTTTTACCTCGGGCTCGACGGGCCAACCCAAAGGGGTGATGATTGCCCATCAAGCGGCCTGGAATACAGTCGCAGCGATCAATCAAATGCTTCATTTACAGTCAGAAGACCGGGTTTGGGGATTGTCCAGCCTGAGTTTTGACCTCTCAGTTTATGATCTCTTTGGTAGCTGGGCCGCAGGGGCCTGTCTGGTGCTGCCTCCGGCCAACAGTGGCCGCGAGCCAGATCGCTGGCTCGCCTCCTTGCAAGCAGAGGGGATTACGATCTGGAACAGCGTTCCGGCTTTGTTACAATTGCTGCTGGAATACCTTGAACGCAGCCCCGAATTGCATTTTCCCGCCCTGCGCCAGATCCTGTTGAGCGGCGATTGGATTCCGCTGGCTTTGCCCGAACGAATTCGAGCAAGGGCCCCTCAGGCCCAGATTTGGAGCCTGGGCGGGGCTACAGAAGCCAGTATTTGGTCCAACTTTCACCCGATCGCCTTGCCCCTGCCCCCAGATTGGAACAGCGTGCCCTATGGCAAACCCCTGCCCAACCAGCGCTTTGAGGTCTTTAATGCTCACATGGAGCCCTGCCCAGAATGGGTCGCTGGCGAGCTGTGTATCAGCGGCGAGGGACTGGCTTTGGGCTATTGGCAGGACCCCGAGAAAACCGCCGAACGTTTTGTCTTGCATCCCCAAACGGGCGAGCGCTGGTACAGAACCGGCGATCGGGGCCGCTACCGGCCTGGCGCTGTGCTGGAATTTCTCGGACGCCGAGACAATCAGGTCAAAATTCAGGGCTACCGCATCGAGCTGGGTGAAATTGAAAGCTGCCTGCGGCAACACCCCCAATTGGCAGAGGCCCTGGTCACAGCCCCTTATCAGGGGGATAAATTGAGTCAACGCAGTCTCTGCGCCTATTACCTGCCCCGGGGGCCAATTTCGGTGCCTGAATTGGAAAGCTATCTGTCCAGCCGCCTACCGGCCTGGATGGTGCCGCACCAATGGCTGGCCCTTGAGGCCTTTCCCCTCAATAGCAGCGGCAAACCCGATCGCAAACAATTGCCCGCAATTGCGTCCAAAGGCAGAAAAACCACCCATTCAGCGGCCCAAAGCCAAACCGAAGCCCAACTTAAAAGTCTCTTTCACGAAGTACTGGACTTGGAGATCAACGACCCCGAAGCGGATTTATTGGGTCTGGGGGTCAACTCGATTGATTTAATCCGCTTGGGCAATCGCCTGCAGCAGGAATTTGGCTTTGCCCCCGGTGTCGGGGAAATGTTCCAATTGCGCAGCCTGCGCCAACTGGCCCAGTATTACAGCACAGCGAATCACTCACAGCGGCCCACAGCAGGCAGCGCCACCGTGCCTGCTGCAGCAGTGAATTTGGGCATCTTTGCCGAGAAAAAACTGCCCTCGCGAGAGCAAATCGGCCCCGAGACAACCTTTATCACACCCCAAGCAGCTGTCGGGAGTGAAAACTGGAAAAGCACCCGGCATTTTTTGTCTGTTCCACTCAAGCAGACCCAATTGGCTGAATTGCTGGCGGTTTTAGCCGAGTACCCAGGCCCCCAGGGCCCACGTTATCTTTACCCCTCAGCAGGCGGGGTCTATCCACTTTTGGTCTATCTCCACGTGATGCCAGGAAAAATTGAGCAACTCGGAGCAGGACTGTATTTGTATCAGGCCCACAAGCACACACTGATTCAGCTCAGCCCAGAGGCTCCAGCTTTGAGCGAATTACATTTGCCCAATAGCTTGGAAATGGCTCAGGCCTCGGCCTTCAGCCTCTATCTGGTGGCCGATCTGGCAGGGATGACTGCCCGCTATGGCAGTGATGCCCGCGACTACTGCCTGATTGAAGCCGGAGCGATGGTGCAATTGCTGCGCGAACAGGCAGCGCAGATCGGCCTGGGTCTCTGCTCAGTCAGCCGGGTAAATGCCGCCCTTTTAGAGGCTCCGTGCGCTTGGCAAGTCGGAGATGAATGTCTGCACAGCTTGGTGGGTGGCCTGCCAGACGTGACACACACAATCAACAGAGAGCCAGAGAGTCCTTCGCAGGTAGCTCTCCTGATCCAAAATAACGATGCTCAAAACAACGAAGAATGGGAAGAGTGGGTGTTTTAACCCGTTCAGCCTGGACTGCAGCAAAACCTTAAAAGGTCACAGGGAAAGGCAATTGCAGGGGAGCATTTTCATCAAAAGGATCTTCTTCGATCTGATCCATGTGCAGGGGGGCCGAATCCACACCCTGCAACGTTTTTTGCTGTTGGTATTCGCGCCAAGCCAGGGTCACATGGCCAGCAGCGGCACCTGAAACCAGGCCCGTAATGGCACCCATAATCACCTTGCCTTTGCTCGGTGAAAAAGCCAGGGCCTGCAAGGCACCCACAGTCGCACCAGTGACTCCGCCCAAAATGGTACCTGTGGTGCGGTCTTTTGCAAACGAAGCGGCCACAACGGCTCCGCTCGCACCAGAAAATACGCCCTGAATCCCCCCCACTTTGGCCTTGTTGATTGTGTTCAGGGGTTTATTGAGAAATCGCGAAACCGCTATCGCCGTCCCCGTTCCTGCGGCACCGCCAATCAGCGTACCCAAAAATGTGTTTTTGAGCCAGGGATGTAATTCGGAATCTGGGGCAGGCCCTTCGACAGGGCTCAGGGCAGGGGAAGCAGATGCTGAAGGCGTGGATCTAATTTCTGGGTTCTGCTGAAGGGGTCTCACTGCGAGCCCTTGAAGAGCAGGGGCCTTTTTGCCCGTCAGCTCATAGGCAAAATTGGCATCAAGAATTTGAATTTGAGTCATCTGCCGCTCCGCAAGAAGGATACAAGCTTATCTTGAGAACAGCAGTTGAGCTGAAGCTATTCAATATAGATTTAACAGAAGCGGGTCCCAAGGGTTTTAGACGTCGTTTAAGAGATCGTCAAGGTCTTCTGTCTCTTTGAGTTGGTTGATATCCAGCATAAAGGTGCCAGTTTCATCCAACATATCCTCTTGAGAAGAGTTCTGTTTTTCTTCGGCTTTGGGCTGCACTTTGGCCTTGTCTTTGTTTTGGCCGACTTTTTTAAAGAGTTTATCGAGCATAAATCCATCCTGAAACTGAGTTGGTATAAAAAGTCCACAGCTTCATTGTACCAAAATATCCGGTGTATAATCTTAAGCGTTCGGGCGATCCACCCGGATTCAGAACCAGATTTACCCAAGGAGCCTCTCATGTCTGATCTTTTGTGTTTTGCCTGGGGCCTCGGCCTGCGTCGCCGCCGGGGCAATACCACCCTGGACGTCCTCTTTCCAGCCCTGTTTTTGGGCAGTAGCCCCCTGGCACAGGCCTTAAACAAAGCCGATTGGCTCAGTCCCGGTCAATTTCGGCGCTTTGAAGCCCAACAAATCAATGAGTTGCAGGCCCTTTTAAAAGATTTTCCAGCCAGTGATGAAGCAGAACGGCTCCGCCCCTTGTTAGAGACCCTTTCAGACCAGGCCAGTCCCTCGGCGTATAGCCAATTGGATTTGGTTTTTTTTGCGATCTCAGCCCCAGATCAAACCGTTGAAACGGCCGAAGAGGCCTATTTTAAACTGCAATTGATCTCGCAACGCCTGCTTCAGCCTCACGGCGTCAAACTCGATGGGGCCTTTAAAGCGCTCAGCAATTTGGCTTGGACCGACCAAGGGCCGATCTTGCCCGAAGATCTTGAAGGCGTCAGACTCAAAGCTTTGTTAGCGGGCAAATCACTGATTGTCAGCCATGTAGACAAATTCCCGTATTTGGTCAATTACCATGTGCCCAGCGGGGTGCGTATTGCCTCTGGCAGTCAGGTCCGCCTGGGGGCTTATTTGGGCGAAGGCACCACTGTTATGCAGGCCGGATTTGTCAATTTTAATGCTGGTACTGCCGGTGTCGCGATGGTCGAAGGCCGCATTTCTGCAGGGGTCTTTGTGGGTGACAAAACGGATGTGGGCGGTGGGGCCTCGATTATGGGTACCCTCTCAGGTGGGAATAACCTCGTGATTTCGATTGGCACCATGTGCCTGCTTGGGGCCAATTCTGGCACAGGCATCTCCCTGGGCGATGGCTGCACCCTGGCTGCGGGGCTCTATTTAACCGCAGGCACCAAGGTCAGTCTCTACAATGGCGAAGGCCAACCTATTAATGCGGCAGGAGAAAACGTGGCTCCCGGTCAAAACCGGGTCAAGGCCCTGGAACTGTCAGGGCGCGGCTATCTGCTCTATTACCAAGATTCCACCACGGGTGAAGTGATCTGCAAACCCAATCCGCGCACGATTGCACTCAATCCTGAGCTGCACAGCCACAATTAGCGCCATGGCACGCATTTCCCTGCACGATGTGAATCAGATCGCAGCCTTTCTCTGCCAAGACAAAGGCCTGCACCTCTATAGTTTGGGAGATCTCGACCCCTTTTTCTGGCCCCAAACCCTCTGGTATGGCTGGGAAGAGGATAGCGAAAATGGTGAAAACGGCAAACTGGCCGCCCTGGTGTTGGTCTATCTGGGTCAGAGTCTGCCGACGGTCCTGGCCTTTGGCCAGCCAACCCCAGCGATGAAGGCCTTGCTCGAAAGCCTGATTCCGCTGTTGCCGCCCCGCTTTTATTTGCATTTGAGCGCGGGCCTGCAGCAAAGTTTGGAGCCCGCCTACCAGCTCAATTCCCACGGTGAACACAGCCGCATGGTGCTGGTCCAACCTGAAAAACTGCAGGTCGAATTGGCGAAACACAAGGACCTGTCTGTGGTGCGCAGCCTCGACCACCGCGATTTAGACGCTATTCTGGACTTGTATCAGCGCAGCTATCCGGGCAATTGGTTTGATGCCCGCATGTTGGAAACGGGCATGTACCGGGGCATTTACCAGGATCAAGTGCTGATCAGTATTGCAGGCATCCACGTCTATTCACCGACTTGGAAAGTCGCAGCACTGGGAAATATCACCACCGATTTGTCCCTGCGGGGGCAGGGGCTGGGCAGCTTGACCACGGCTGTGCTCTGCCGTGATTTATTGCAAAGAGTGGATTTGATCGGGCTCAATGTCAAATCCGACAATTTGGCCGCGCTGGCCTGTTATCACAAGCTGGGATTTGCAGAAACGGGCAAATTTGAAGAATTTGATCTGGCGCTTAGCCGCTGAAGGCGATTAAGACGTTTTCCATGCCGTGTTCATATTTGCGGGTTTCGAGCGCTTTGGCCAAGCGACTGCGCGAGATCACCCGGTTTTCGCCGCCGGCAGTGCCGGGGTCATCCACCACGACCGAGCCATCGTTGCGCACCTCTTTGACCACGGTAAAATGCCCCTGAGAGAGCGAGTTAAAGCCAGAAGTGAGCAGAATCAGCTTCTCACCCCGCGCCAGCCGATTGCGCATTTCACTGGTCACACTGTCCACATTGGACGTGATCAAGCGGGTATCGTAGCTGATGTATTTGCCCTTTTCGCTGGCGGTGCGTTTGACCGCTTCGGCGACCTGTTTGGTTGTTAGCGCAAAGGCATCACCACCGTAGCCAATCGGCGCGCCCACCAAACGTCGCAATTGCTGCATCGTGGGGGGATAAATGCCAAATTGTTTGAGCACCATTGAAGCGGTGGCGGGTCCACAATTGGCATCCGCCTCGCGCGAAGTGCCCGTTCTGCCAATCTCTTCGAATTGATAGGTAAAGGTATCTTTGAGCGCCTGCCAACCGCGCTCTAAACCAGCCAAAACAGGCGCGGGAATGATGTTTCTGAGTGGCGGTAAACTTATTTGATCCAGCGGCCCCAAGAGTCGGGAGACCAAACTGAACTGACTTTGGTCTGCCCGCGTCAAGGGGGAAGGCGTGACAGGCCGCAGCAAAGGGGCTGCAGGCAAGGAGCGTGAAACAGGCAATGTCGTGGCGGTCACAACAGGTCCCGGCAGCGCTGGCAAGGCAGGTAAAGTCGGCAGCGCAACAGGCCCGGGCTTGTGAAAGAGTTGGCCGGGTGCGTTTAAAACGGTGGGAGGCGCTGCTGGCAGGGGAAAGCTCATAGCAAAATTATAGCCCAAAAAAGCAAAA
>CAZRFI010000103.1:0-9196 GCA_964598905.1 uncultured Candidatus Sericytochromatia bacterium
TGCGATCAAATACCTGCGCCAGCTCATCAATAAAAACCGGATAGGCCTTTTTCGCTCCCAGCGGTGAGACCCCACCCCGGATATACCCGGTCAGGGGCTGAACCTCTTTGAGGGCGACCAGTTCGACCCGTTTATTGCCGCTGGCAGTCGCCAGGGCCTTGAGGTTGAGTTCGGCATCGCCCGGCAGGCAGGCCATGAGCACCCCGGTTTTGTCGCCTTTGCCCACCAGGGTTTTGAACGTCTGGGCCGCTTCGAGGCCAGTTTTCTGGGCCACAGCGGGCGCGCTTAAATCGCTTTCATCGACCGCATAACTGAGCAAAGTATAGTCAATCCCGAGCTGATCGAGAATCCTTGCTGCGTTGGTTTTGGGAGAGGCCATAGCCGATCTCGCTCTAAACCAAACGGGTTGCCAAGGCCTGGGCCAAGCGGCCTGGGGCACCTGGATCGGCGGCCAAATAGAGGCTGGGTTCAAAGACCTCCAGCTCCATGATCCAAAATTGCTGTCCGACCACCACCCCATCGATGCGCGCATAGAGCCAATCGCTGGGCAAAACGCCCAGGGCCTGTTCGGCGGTTTCAAACATGAAAGGGGCCGCTTCTGCCGGGGCCCAGCTGGCGCCAAATTCTTCGTGGCTGAGAAAAGCCCCCAATGCGGGCCGTTTTACGAAGGCGTGGCTGAAGCGCTGCCCTTCTGGGGTCTGGTAATAGACCAAAGACCATTCGCCTTCGGCGATCTGGGGCACAAAAGGTTGCAACATCAAACCCACCGTTTGGGCCTGGGGGCGTATTTTTGCTTCCAAGCCCGGCAGTTCTTCGCGGCTGACCCGGTAGGTATTGGCCCCCCAGGCGGAGACAATCGGCTTGATCACATAGTCTTGCCAGTTTTGGGCCTGGGCCTGGGAGACCCAATCCAACTCACCCGGTTCGCTAAAGCGGGTAGGTACAATTGAGACCCCGGCGGCCTGCAATTGCAGCAAATAGCGTTTATTCAAGTTCCAGCGCACGAGTGAAACGGGGTTCCAGACTGGCAATTCCTGTGCTTCTAACGCGTTCAGCCAAGCATCAAAGGCAGCTTGGTGGTAGTGGTAATTCCAGCAGGAGCGAAAGACCAAAAGCGAGTAGGGGCTCAGATCGTGTTGGCCTTGGGCCGCGTTTTCCCAAATCACGGGTTCGGCTTCGAGGCCCAACTCGGGCAGCGCCAAACTCAGCAATTGTTCGTCTTTTTGAAAGTCGGGATAATCTTTGCAGGTAATCACACCAATTTTTTTCATAAAAAAAGGGATCCGTTTGGGCTGCCTTTCAGCTTTAATTGAAGACCATTCAGTGCAGTTTACCGCAATTTACGCTCTGTTTTGAGACAAGATTGGGGGAAAACAATCTATGCTTTATGATAAGATAAGTTTAATTCACCCGGAAAATTTTAAAGGATTGTGGTTTATGTTAAAAGCGCGCTTCGATCTTCTCTCCCCATTTCGCTTGGGGCTGATTCCGCTGGCTGCGCTTTTACTGGTTTCTTGTAGTTCTGCACCCGCTTTTGCCCCTGTTGGCAATCCGCCTGCGCAGCTTCAACGTCAATCGGCACCTCAATCCGCGACCCGGACGACCATTGGCACAGCCAAAGATATTTTTGCCAAGGCCGAAGAACTGGCGCTGCGCTGGTCTCCTCAAGCCGAACCCGTTTCGCTGGAAGGCCGTTTTATCTCGGCCAATGGTCTCAACGACACTCCCATGGATGCCAGTTGGACGATTTCCTTTGTCTCGCCTCATCGACCAGGCAAGGCCTTCCGGGTTTTTTCCCGCAGTGAACATCTGCAAATGGGCTCGCAAGAGATCAATGCCGGGACTTTGTCCGGATTGGAACCCCTTGCTGTCAGGGCCTGGACCTATGACAGCTCAGCGGTCTTAAAAAAGGCCCGCAGCTATTCAGAGTTTGTGGCCTACCCAGTCTCGCCGCTTGAATTGCAGATGCTGGACCAGCGTCTGGTTTGGAAAATTCCCCAGATGACGCCCATGCCCCCGCTGATGATTGATGCCATGCAGGGTCAGCAAGTTCAACTCCGCCGTTAGTCTTTAAAAAAAAACAGCCAAAACAAAAGCCAGCTGGTTTCAGCTGGCTTTAAGCTTTTTAGTGGGCTGCTGCAGTCATTGTCACCAAGATGTTTAAAGTCTCAGAGTCAACAAGTGACAACTGCTGTTTGGCAATTTATTTAAAGGGGTTTGCAAACAACAGAATCAGTGCAACGACCAACCCGTAAATAGCGATAGCTTCCATAAATGCCATGGCAAGAATCATGTTACGGGCGAGCAAGGGCTCTGCGTCTGGCTGGCGGGCCATACCTTCGAGCGCTTTGCTAGAGGAGATACCGATACCGATAGCAGCACCGATACCAGCGAGGCCTACTGCACCGGCGGCGGCCATAACGGAAGAGGAGAGAATGGAGGGATCAGCTGCCATATTCTTTCTTGATTCCTTTCAGTGTTTATAATTTAATTGTGTTTATTGTGCTAAGTTTATATGCTTCTTTGCAGACTTAACACAATATACCATACCTGTTTTTAAAGCAACACCAAGTCCGCTCATTAATTGAGAACGGATGTGATTAAATGCGTATAAGCGGGTTCAGCAGAGCTTAGATGAATGGATTGCCTTGATCGAGCAGGGATTTTAAGGCTTGCCAATCCACTTCAAGGCTTTCGGGGCTGAGATCGTGGGCTTGCGCTTGGGACCAATACTCGATTACCAGCGGATCGAGTTTTGCTAAAACATCTTCAAAATGCGCTGTGGTCGGGGTCGCCAGGGCGGCAAAACGATCGGCCAAATGCAAAACAGCGGTCAGATGCAGATTGGTCAGATCGGGATGTTCACTCGGAAAAGGGTAAGCCGCAATCACGCCTGCCAGGCCTTCATCGAGATTCCATTTGACGGCCAGCAAGGCGCCGACATCGGCGTGGGTAAACCCCAAGATCTCTTTCTCTTTGTGAACCACAGGTACCTGCGCGTCGTGGGCGGCCTTTACCACGCTTAAATAGGTTTCATAAGCACATTGAATCAAGGCTATTTGGCCTATTTCGCGAATCAGGCCTGCCAAATAGGCTTCATTGGATTCGGGATAATTGCTTTGCTCGGCGAAATATTTGGCTGCGACCGCGCCACGAAAGGCCGAACGCCAGAAATTTTCGGGATTGATAATTTCGTTCTCAGGCATCTTTTGGGCAACCTGTAAAACAGCGACCCCGGTAATCAAAAAACGAACCGTATTAAAGCCCAAGAGCATGATTGCTCTTTCGATTGAATGCACGGGGCTGGCGGGAGCAAACATGGCGGAATTGGCCAGTTGAAGCACTTTGAGGCTGAGAGCGGGGTCCATTTCAATCAGGGTGCTGATTTCAGCTGCATGGGTCTCAGGATCTTGGAGGCGTTCGAGTAGGCGGCTGGCTACGCCAGGAATGGAGGGCAGGGCGTGGGTATCCTGAATAATGCGAGAGAGAGAGGTCGGTTGCATCAAAAAGGTGTCTCCTCGTTAGCAGCATGGGCAATTAAGGCGAGAATCCTTGCTTGCTGCTTTGATAATACCACCCTTGTCTGAGATTGTCATTGCTGCTTAGATATCGGCCAGATTAAGTCCTGCGCAGGTGGTGTTCGAGCACCACATCCCGGCGATCGGTCAGTTTGAGAGCGGTTTCAAAACCGGGCCACGTGGCGGCTTTGGGAATCAGTCCAATGATCTCTCCCGCTTCGGGTGTGATGCCCAACTCAGCCCCCTGTTTTAAAACCGCCTGGATTAAGTCTTGCAGGGAGGTGACACGAAAGTCGGTTAAATTAAATGAAAGCTGGGACTTTTGGCGTTGAGGTAGCCAGATCCCCAGGGCTTTGACCGCAGGCAAACCTCCATTGCTGGCTCTCAGCCTGCGCGCGAGTTCTTTGACTGGGGCCAGATCCTGGGAGCCAAAGAAGAGATTAAATGCGATCAAAAAATCCCTGACACCCAGGGCCGTGGCCCCCAAGCTTGGATGTGGCTGTGTTGGACCAAAATCAGGGAGCCAGGCGGGCTGTTTGAGTTTCTGATGCAAGCCTTCAAACTGGCCCTGGCGAATTGCCGCCAAATTGCGGCGCTGTGGTTGTGTGGCTGAGGCTTCGTAGAGAAAGATCGGCAATTGGAAGTGCTGGGCCAAGCGGGCTGCCAAGCCTTTGGAAAATGCGACGGCCTCAGGCAGGCTGATTCCCTGGATTGGAATCAAGGGAATCACATCAATGGCCCCAATCCGGGGATGGGCACCGTGATGTTTGCGCAGATCAATCTGGCTTTCGGCCCACTGGTATAAACACATCAGGGCCTGCTCAATCACCTCAGGGGGGGCTACCCAGGTCCAGACCGAGCGGTGATGGTCGGGATCGGCTGAATGATCCAAAATTTGCAATTCCGGCAATTGTGACAATTGCATGTATAAGGCTTGAAGCGCCAAGGGATCACGGCCTTCGCTGAGATTGGGCACACATTCTAAAAGTGTTTTTTTCACATTTTCCTCGCAAACAGCCCTTGTTTCTGGGATTTCTCTGTATTAAAATTCAAGGGTGCTTTAATCCATTTTGCTGGATTGAGTAGCATCTCCGTCGCCTCTTAATATTTTTTAACAAAAATTCTTCACTTTTTTAGCAAGGGACAAGGGGTTTTTAGTTAAAAGAATATTAAGATTGAATCAAGTAAGTTTAAATTCAATTTAAACCAAACAAAGAAAGTTCAGGGTAGTTTACGCATGAATCAGGTTCTCAAAAAAGCTTCCGCTCTCGCCGCACTGGCTTCTGCCGTCGGTACTATGGCTGCTTGCGGTCCCGTCGGACTGACAGGCCCCCAGGGCGCTGCGCTTAATGGATTGAATAATCGCACCCAGGTTAACGCTCTCAGCCGCGCCCGCAATGGCAAAAAATGGCTGGTTGCCATTCACATGGCTGCAGACAACAACCTCTATACCGCAGGTCTGAAAGACTTGAACGAAATTGAAGCCGGTCTGAATGACGCTGGCGCCGCAGCCAACGACATCGAAGTGATTGTGCTTTTCGACGGTGCCAAACAGGGTGACTCTGCTGTCTATCGCATGAAAGCTGATCCCGCTGGTCTGAACAGCACCATCGTTTCTGAAAAAATCGACAACCCGATTGCTAAAGCTGGCAGTGAAATTGACTCCGGCGACGGCAAAATCTTTGCCGCTTTCTCTGATTGGGTCACCAAAACCTTCCCCGCTCAGAAAAACTCGATCTCAATCTGGAATCACGGTGGTGGTGCCGTCCGTCGCGGTGGTGAAGCCTCCACTTTTGAAATGTTCGTTCCGACTCAGATTGGTGCCATGAATGGCATTCAGAGCCGCTTTGCTGATGGCTCTCGCAACTTCGCCTCCGATGACAATGGCGGCGAAATGAAAATGGCTGATCTGAACCCCGCTCTGGCTGCTGCCGCTCGCAATATCGGTGGCCCTGTGGACATCATGGGCTTCGACACCTGCCTGATGAGCTACCTCGAAACCGCTTACCAAGTCAAAGGCCTGGCCAAAGTGCTGGTTTCTTCTGAAGAACTCGAACCCGGCGACGGTTGGGAATACCGCTCTTATGTTGGCGGTCTGGCCCAGAACTCTGGTTGGGATGCTGGCCAACTCGGCAAACACATGGTAGATAGCTTCATTAAATCGTATGCCACCGGCGTACAACGTGGTAGCGATATCACCCTGTCCGCTCTCGATGTCAATGTGGTCGCTGGTGAACTGACTGCCGCCATCAATGCCTTGGGCGCTGAGCTGACCGCTGGTCTGCCTGCTAACAAAGCCGCTATCGATGCCGCTCGCAGCAAAACCCAGATGTTCTACAACCGCGACGCAGCTGACTTCGGTCACTTCCTGCAGCTCTTCCCTGGCAGCCGCAATGCCGCAGCCGCAGCCGCCGCTTACAAAAAAGCTGTGATTGCCAATGGCTTTGACCGCATGAATCCCAACGCCACCGGCGCTGTGATTTATTTCCCCACCTCCACCATGAACTATAAATCAGTTTATGACAATCCCAACGTGCTCTTGTTCGCTGAGACCAAAGGCTGGGGCAATTTCCTCAAAGCTTACACACGTAAATAGGCTTTAACTGAACTTTCTCACTTGCCACCGGGAAGCGATTCTCGGTGGTTTGTGTTTTTTGCAGGAAAAGTCGTTCAGCTTAAGATTCTCAAGCCTTCCCCTTGGGGGGGGCTGTGACCTGGGCTACAATGTATAACACTGAGTATTTAAACAGATTCAAGGAGTAAGGCCATGAGACTGGCACGAGTCATTGGTAGCGTGGTTGCCACGATCAAACATGAGGCCCTGCAAGGACGCAAGTTGCTCATGGTCCAACCGATTGATCCCTACGGTGAAGACACCGGAGAACAGGTGATTGCCATCGATCAGGTTCAAGCAGGTGTGGGAGATCGGGTGTTGTTGCTGGAAGAAGGCACTTCATCCCGTCAAATCCTGCATTATGAAAACGCCCCCATTCGCTGTGTGATTGTAGGTATTGTCGACCATGTCGAACTTGCCGCCGAACCGGCATCCGTTTGAAGTAGAGGCCTTTGTCCTCAAGCATTATGACTATAACGAGCACGACCGGATTGTGGTGCTCTACAGCCGCAAATTTGGTGTTTTGCGGTCTATTGCCAAAGGTGTGCGTCGGCCCCGCAGCAAACTCGCGGGTCGTTTAGACCTGCTGCGCTGCAACCATCTGGTTTTGGAGCGGGGACGCAACCTGCATAAAATCACCCAATGTGATGCCCTGCGCTCTTTTTCGGGCCTGAACCGCGATTATCATGCTCTGACCCATGCGCTTGCCATGGGGGAGCTGATCGCCTCTTTCTCCCAAGAAGAAGATCCCAATGAATATCTCTTTGCGCTGTTTTTACATGGCTTAGAGGCACTTTCCGCTGGGGCTGAGGCCCTGCCTCTGCTGCTCTGGTTTGAATTGCATTATCTGGAGCAATTGGGCTATCAGCAGGACTGGGATTTTTGTGCCCAATGCGAAATTGACTTTCGCCCCCGCGATTACCACTTCTTTGATACCTTACATGGCGGCTTGCGCTGCGAAGCGTGCAAACGCAAAGAGACCTGCCGCTATCTGAGCTTTGAACAGGTCGAAATTTTGCGTGAATTACAGGCCTCTGAGGGCCCCCCGCAGAGCTTGCCCGAGCTGAAACCTTTGGCCTTGCGGCAATTGCAAGCCTGCCTGCAGAGCTATTTTGAGCAATTGGCTGAAAAACCTTTAAAAGCCCTGACCTATCTCCAAGACGATAATTTGGGTTGGGCCATGCCCAACGAAACGAGGAAACCATGACCGATTTTAACCACGATGCAAACAAACAAACAGACAAAAAATCTCCCTTGATCAAACAAATACTGGGCTTTGCCTTGGCCGGTCTGGCGGGTGGCTCGTTGGTGTTGGGGTATTTGCATTTCAATCAGACCCGTCCCCAAGCCCCTGCAGCCTCGCCAAACATGAGCACCTTGGTCGACCCCAGCGCTATGGCGGCGGCAGGTGTCTCACAGGAGCAACAGACGATCGATCTGTATAAACGGGTCAGCAGTTCGGTGGTCAACGTGACCACCCGCTCCTTTCAATACAATTATTTTATGGAAATGGTGCCGAGCGAGGGGGCGGGTTCGGGTTTTGTGATCGACAAAGAGGGCCATATTGTGACCAATTTTCATGTGGTCAACGGCGCTCAGCGCTTCTTTGTGGCCTTTGGCAATATGGAACACTCTTACCCTGCTGAATTGGTGGGCTATGACCAGCGCAGCGATTTGGCGATTCTCAAGGTCAAGGCCCCTGGCAATTTGCTCAATCCTGTCAGCTTGGGGGATTCTTCCAAATTGCAGGTGGGGCAGACCTCGATCGCGATTGGCAATCCCTTTGGTTTGGGCCAGACCATGACTTCTGGCGTCGTCAGTTCACTCGGGCGCAAAATCCAGGTCGAAGAAAACCGGGTCATGTCAGATTTGATTCAAACCGACGCGGCGATCAACAGTGGCAATTCTGGCGGTCCGCTCTTTGACTCAGCTGGGCGCGTGATTGGCGTCAACACCCTGATCTACAGCCCCTCGGGCGGCTCTGTCGGTTTGGGCTTTGCGATTCCAATCAACACCGTCAAACGCTTTATTCCCGACCTGCTCAAATACGGCAAAGCCCAGTACCCCTGGATGGGCATCAGTGTGATGTCGCTCAGCCCCCGTTTGGCCCAATTGATGAAATTGCAGGTCTCTGAAGGTCTCTTGGTGATGCAGACCTCCCCCACAGGAGCCGCGGCCCAGGGCGGGATCAAAGGCGGAACTCAGCGTGTGTATATTGGCAATTATGAGCTTTACCTCGGCGGAGATATTATTCTCGCGGTCGATGGCCAGCCCGTGAAAGTCGAAAACGATTTGCTGACCTATCTCGAAACCCGCAAACGGGTGGGAGATACGATTCAGGTCACGGTACTCAAAGGTGGTAAAGGCAAACCGATCAATTTAAATCTGCGTCTGACCGCCACGCGGGAGCAATAATGAAACCGATTCAGCTGCTTGATGCCCAGGTCGCCAACCAAATTGCTGCGGGTGAGGTGGTTGAGCGGCCTGCTTCGGTGATTAAAGAATTGGTTGAAAACGCCCTCGATGCCGGTGCGACCTTTATCCAAGTTGAAGTGGATCAGGGTGGGCGCTTTTTGCGGGTTGTCGACAATGGCTTTGGTATTCCTGCTGAGAGTGTCGGTTTGGCCTTTCAGCGTTTTGCCACCAGCAAATTGCAGAGCTTTGAAGATATCTGGAGTATCAATACCATGGGCTTTCGCGGCGAGGCATTGCCCAGCATTGCCTCGGTGGCGCGGGTCGAAATTCTGACCCGCACCGCCGATCATGACATTGCCAAACGCCTGGTGATCCAAGGCGGTGAAATCATCGAAAACAGCTCCGCTGGCGGGCCGGTGGGCACCAGTCTGACGATCCGCGATCTCTTTTACAATACCCCCGCCCGGCTCAAATTTCTCAGCTCTGAGACCACCGAATTGGGGTATATCCAGCAATTGATGCAGGCCTTTGCCCTGGGCCTGCCCGAGATTGGCTTTAAATTTGTCAAAAAAGGCAAAACGGTGATTCAGACCAGCGGCCAGCAGAGCCTGAGTTCGGTGGTGAGGCAAATTTTGGGCAAAGACCTGGC